>JANXCM010000009.1 GCA_025060085.1 Patescibacteria group bacterium | reverse complement strand
GTTTTCTTTTTTTAACCTTAATTTTATTTTTTAATTTCTTTTCATTTTTTTTCTTTTTATTTTTCATTTTTTTCAATTTCTTTTAATTTACTTGTTAATGATTTGACTTCTTGTAAAATTTCATTATCAGAAATGTTGTTGATAATTTTTCTGTAATCATCAATTCTTTTCTTATAGAATTCTTTCTGAATTTCTTTCTTTAAAAAAGTTAGTTCTTCTTCAAAATTAATCTTCATTTCTTTTTCATAAATAGTTCTTAAATTTAAAAGCTCATTATAATTTTCATTAGTAAGAAATTTTTCTTCGTAATTTATTAAATATTCTTTAATTTCTTCTATTCTTTTTTGATCATTTAAAATTAAAGAAAATGTTATATATCTTTCTATTAAATTAAATAAACGATCATTTAGGTTGAGGATATCCTCTATCTTGTTATCTTCGTCTTGATGATAATTATATTCTATATTTTCTAATTCTTTCCAGAGAAAGTTTTCTTTAACTCCTAAAAATTTTGCTATTTTTGCTAAATAATAAGACTTTTTAAGATTATCAATTTTTTTAACGAGGGGTAAAATAAGATCTATTGTTTTTTTCTTTCCTTCTAATTCATTTAGGTTGTAATGTAGATAACAATAATCAAGTAAATAATCTAAATAAGGCATTCTTTTTAAATTAGCAATATTTGGATTATTTTTAAAAAAATCAGCTAAATCTTTTCCATTTTCAAAAAAAATTTTTTCTACTTCAAAATTATTGTGAAATAATAAAAGAGCTGTTTTCCATGAACTTTGAAAACCTGCTTCATCATTATCAAAAGCTAAACAAAATTTTTTAGTATAAGTTTTTAAAAGATTTAAATGATCCGGTGTAAAAGATGAACCAGAAATAGCAACGATATTTTTAATACCATTTTGATAAGCTAAGAGAAAATCAAATTGTCCTTCAACTAAGATAACTTCTTTTTGTTTTTCAATTTCTGGAAGAGAATAAACTAATCCATATAAGAATTTTGATTTTTTAAAAATTTTATTTTCTGAAGTGTTTAAATATTTAGGACCGTAATCAGTCTCAGGAAAGGCTCTGCCTGTAAATCCAACTAATCTTTTTTGATGATTAATTAAGGGAAAGATAATTCTCTTTTGAAATTTATCTTCATTTTTGTTATTGATTAAACTGGCTTCTTTTAAATCTTCCAAATTATAACCTAAGTTAAAAAGATAATCTCGAAGATAAGAACCATTTTCCGCATAACCTAAATCAAAGAAATCAATTGTTTCTTCAGTTAAGCCTCTGCTTTTTAAATAATCTATTACCTCTTTTTTATTTTTAAGATTATTTTTAAAAAAGTTAAGAGCTAAACGATTGATTGTTAAAATTTTTTTAATCTTTGAAAAATCTTCATTGTTTTTTGATTTTTTAAAGTTGAAATCAATATTTAATTTCTCACATAAAGATTTTACGGCTTCAGAAAAAGTTAGTTTTTCAATTTTCATATAGAATGTTATTACATCCCCTCCAGTATTGCAACCAAAACATTTAAAAATTTGTTTTTGAGGTGAAACAAAAAATGATGGGTTTCTATCTTGATGAAAAGGACAAAGTCCTTTATAATAATTACCTGCTTTTTTAAGCTCAAGATAATTACTTACCAATTCAACTATATCAATTTTTTCTCTTATTTCTTCTAATATTTGTTGATTCATTATTTTAATAGATAAACTATTTTTATTATTTTACTATTTTATGGTAAAATTTTAAAGATGGTAAAAGTAGCTGAAAAAATTAAACAAAAAGAGATTATTGAAATTGATGCGGAGAATAAAAGTTTAGGTAGATTAGCTTCTTTGATAGCTTATTATTTACAAGGGAAACATAGATCTGATTATCGTCCTTATATTGATTTTCTTGTTTATGTCAATTTAAAAAATTGGCGAAAGATAGATTTTACTGGTGATAAATTGAATAAAAAATATGTCTATAAACATACCGGTTATTGGGGACATCTAAGAAAGTATTCTTTAAAATATTTGTGGGATAACAGACCTTTATTGGTAATCAAAAAAGCTGTAGCAGGTATGTTGCCTAAAAATAAACTGAGAAAAAAAAGATTAATGAGAATTAAATTAGTTGAGAATTAAATTAATTATTTAATTTTTTAAAAAAAATTATTATTTTTAAATTAACTAAAATTTAGTTTTATTTAAATTAAAAATATTAAAAATTTAGCTAAAAATCACTTTTTAAAATAAATGGAAGAAGAAACCATTTTAGATGAAAAAGAGATTGAAGAAGTAAAGGAAGATAAAGAAGAGATAATTCATTTTCCTTCAATTGGCAAAAATAAATATATTGAAGCGATTGGTAGAAGAAAAAGAGCAGTTGCTCGAGTTAGAATATTTGATAATTTAGATTCAAAAAATAAAGATCAATTTGAAATAATAGTAAATAATAAGCCCTATGAAAATTATTTTCAAGTTATTAACTTAAAAAAAATTGCTGATACTCCCTTAAGGAAGCTTAGGATTTTTGGTATTTATAAAATCATAGCAAAAGTTCAAGGTGGAGGTTTACGAGGCCAAGCAGATGCTCTTAAATTAGGCATTGCTCGAGCTTTAGTAAAAATTAATTCTGAATGGAAGTTAAAATTGAAAAAGTCAGGTTTACTTACTCGGGATCCCAGGAAGAAAGAAAGAAAAAAATATGGCTTGAAAAAAGCAAGAAAAGCTCCTCAATGGCATAAACGTTAATTTCAATGAGAATAGACTATCCTTTGTTTATTCTAATTATTTTTCTTAGCTTATGGGGTTTGTATTTTTTTTATGGTGTTTCCTTTCAATATCATTATTTCTATAAGTTTTTGATTTTCAATTTTTTTTTACCATTTTTAATGTTTTTTGTTGGTTATTTCTTGGATTGGAGATTTTTATTAAGAATTTCAAAAATCTTATTTTTTATTAGTCTTTTCTTTTTAATTTTACCTTTTTTTGACTTTTTTAAATTAGATGGGCAGGAAACAGCCCGTTGGTTTTATTTTTATGGATTTTCTTTTCAACCCTCAGAATTAATAAAACTTTCAACACTTCTTTTTTTTGCTTCAATTTTACCTTTGATTAAAAAAAATATTGAATATTTCTATATTTCTTTAGTTTTGATTATTGTTATTTCTTTGATAATTTATTTTCAACCAGCCTTGAGTAATCTTTTGATTTTTTTAAGTATTTTTATTGGTGGCTTGATGGCTATTAATATAAAATGGGAAAATATTTTTATCATATTTATTTTAATCAGTATTTTTATTTTATTCGCTTTTTTTTGGAGTTACCGCTCTGAGAGAATTATTAGTATTTTAAAAGGAGATGAAGTTGGATTAGGTTTTCAGTTAAGTCAAAGTCGATTAGCAATTGGTTCTGGGGGATTATTAGGTAAGGGGTTAGGTAATTCTGAATTGAAATTAATTGGTTTGCCCTTAATGATTACCGATAATATTTTTTCTATTTATGCAGAAGAAACTGGTTTTATTGGTTCAATATTATTAATTATCTTTTTTGTTATTTTAATTCTTAGGGTAGTCTATCTTGGCATATTAAGTTACGATGATTCTAAAAAATTTTTTGCTTTTGGTTTAAGTTGTTGGTTATCGATTCAAATATATATTCATTTAATGGCTAATTTAGCTATTTCCACTGGTATTCCTCTTCCATTTTTTAGTTATGGTCCATCGAGTCAAGTAGCTATTATGACAGCCTTGGGAATAGTAAGTAAATTTAGAAAATAAATAATGGAAGAAATTAGACTTTGTTTAACTGGTGGAGCAACAGGTGGTCATTTTTTCCCCCTTATTTTCGTTGCCCAAAAATTTAAAGAAGAAATGGTTAAAAGAAATTGGCGATATAAGATTTTCTATTTAGGAGCCAATCCATTTGATGAAGATTTAATGAAAAATAAAGGAATCGAAGTTTTTAAGATACCAGCTGGTAAATTAAGAAGATATTTTGATCCATTGAATTTTTTCGATTTTCTAAAATTTCCTCTTGGTTTTTTTATTTCTCTTTTTAGGCTTTATATTTTAATGCCTAATGTTATTTTTTCGAAGGGAGGTTTTGGTAGTTTAGAAGTAATTTTAGCTGGTTGGTTGTTAAGAATACCAATTATTATTCATGAATCAGATACAATTCCAGGTAGAAGTAATTTTTGGGCGGGCAAATTTGCTAATCTTATTGGAGTTAATTTTGAAGAAACTAAAAAATTTTTTAATACAAATAAAACAGCTTTAATTGGTCAACCTCTTAATCCGGATTTCTCTAAAATTAATCCTAATTTTGATGATTATAGAAAATTTAATCTAGATTCTAATGAGAAGATAGTTTTAATTTTAGGTGGTTCTCAAGGCTCTCAAAAAATTAATGAAGCAATTATTTTTTCTTTAAATAAACTTCTAAAAAATTGCCAAGTTGTTCATCAATTGGGCAAGAAAATGTTTCAAGAATATTCTCAAATAGCTGCAGGATATATTTTAGAAAATGTTCCTATGAGAAAAAACTTCTATCACCCCATAGATTTTATTGATAACAATGATTTAATTAAATTAATGAAAATGTCTCATTTAATTGTTGCTCGGGCTGGAGCAGGAACAATATTTGAAATAGCTGCTTGTGGTAAGCCGAGTATTTTAATACCTCTTAAAAAAGAAGTCGGTGGCGAGCATCAAATTAAAAATGCTTATTATTATGCTGATAATGGAGCAACTATTGTTATTGAGGAAGAAAATCTTTTTCCAGATTTATTAGCTACCATTATCATTAAAACTTTAAATGATACTCAATTATTAAAAGAAATGAGAGAAAACGCTTTGAAATTTTCTAAAATAGAAGCTACCGAAAAAATAGTAAGAGAAATTATTGTTATTCTTCAAAAATGATAATGAGAAACAAAGAGGATTTGTTATTTAATTTAATTTTAATTTTTTTAATTTGGATAAGCTGGTTATTAGTAATTAGTTTATTTAATTTCAATCAAATTGTATATTATTATAAACCTTATCCTGAAAAAATTTTATTATCTTCTAAAGAAATATTATATCTTTATCCTCTTGCTTTTAGTTTGTTAATTGTTTATAATTCAATTTTAATTTATTTAAGTTTTAATAAAAAAATTTTAAATTTAATAAATTTTATTATCTTTCTTTTTAATTTTTTTATCTTATTCAGAATATTTTTTATCAATTATTGATTACTATTATTAATAATTTGAATTTTATTTTTTTAATTTTTTTATAAAATGATAGCTGTTATTGAAATAGGTAGCAAACAGTATTTAATTGAAAAAGGAAAGATAATTACTGTTGATAAAATAGAAGGAAAAGAGTTAATTTTTGATAAAGTTCTTCTTTACTACGATAAAAATAAAACTATTTTAGGTAAACCTTATTTACTAAATGTTTTTGTGAAGGGGGAAATTGTCAATCAAATTAAAAAGAAAATCCATATAATTAAATTTAAACCCAAAACACGTTATAAGAAAAAGTTGGGTTATAAAAATTATTTTACTCAGATTAAAATTAATGATATTGTGATAAAATAACTAAAAATTTTTACTATCTTTCTTAAAAAATATTTTAATTATGTAATCTGGTAAAATACCTAATTTATAATATTTAATTTTAATATCTTTTGGTAAATATTTAAATTCTTTAATATAACCTCGGCAATTTTTTGATTGACAATTACATTTTATCGACCACGAATCACGATACATTGTAGTAGAATAATCATAAGTTATTTCTTCACCTCTCTTTATGTTTCTTAAGGCTAATAATAAAATTTGATTTCCATTGATATAAACATAAGAATTAGGATCACAAGAGTGATTAATAAAATCTCCATATTCTTTTTTATTGTTTCCTGTTCCGATTAAGAAGATATTTTTGCCAATCTGAAGAGAATAATCATCCATTAATTTTTTTAATTTTTTATTTTTTATTTTATCAAATTCATATTTAGTTATTATTTCTCCAATAAATTCTAAAATACATTCATCCTTCTTAAAATTTTTTTTAGCAAAAATACCCAAACCGTTAATTGTTTTTTTTAATCTTAAATTTTTATAATAATGTTTATTATTTAAACTAATTTTTTTTATTTTCATTTTTTCTATTTTTGAAATAATCTTTTAAATAATATTTTTATTATTTTTTGATAATCTATTTTTCTTTTTTCTATTAAATCCATATTTTTTTCTAATTTTTTAGTAAAATTTTCATCAATTAAATCAGAATAATCAGAAAGTAAATAGGTATAAATTTCTTTAGCTATCTTAGTAGGAATAAGGTAACCTTTATTAACAATAAGGTATTTTCTTTCTAAAAGAGTTTCGATAATCAGAGAATATGTTGATGGTCTTCCTAAACCCTTATTTTTCATTTCATCAATTATTGAAGCTTGAGTATAAGGGGGGTATTTGGGGAATCTATTAATTTTAATCGATTTAACTTGATAATTTCCTTGAGGAAGATTAAGGAGAAAAAAATTAGAGTAAAATTCATTAAAGCCACTTTCTGTAATTTCTGAAATAAATTCTTTTTCCATTTTAATTAATATTTTATTTTCATTTTTTAGACTAAAAATCGTTTTTATTTTTTTAACTTTTATACTTCGACATTGAGAAGCAATGAATCTTTTAAAAATTAAACCATAAAGATTTAAATGCTTTTTTGATAGAAGTTCATTTTGATTGATGATTAATTGTTCAATAATTTCTTCAACAGAAAGAGGTTTAGTGGGACGAATACCTTCATGAGTTCCTTGATTTCCCCAACTTCTTTTGTGAAATAAATTAAATTTATTTTGTTTGGACAAAAATTCATAAGCTACTTTTTGACCTTCTTCCGAGATATAAATTGAATCAGTGCGATGATAAGTAATTAAACCTCTTTCAAACAAATCTTGAGCTAAAGACATCGTTGTTTTAAGATCAAATTTAAAAATCAGCCAAGCAGATTTCAAAAGATCACTGGTTTGAAATGGTGGCAGGGGGTTAATTGTTTCAATCTTTTCTTCTAAATAATTGACTTCTAAATTTAAATTATTTTTTTCTTTTTTGATTGTGTTAATTATTTCTTTATTTTCTATTTGAAAATCTAAATAATTATTTTCAAAAAATATTCTCAAGATGTATATTTTATTTTCTTTCCTTTTAATTTCGTTGTTAATTGTCCAACCTAAAACAGGTGTTTGAACTCTACCAGCAGAAAGATTTAAGTTTTTAAATTTATTTTGAATTTTTTCACTTAAAGAAAAACCTATCCAACGATCAGCAATTCTTCTAGTAATCTGAGCACAAACCAAATCAATATTTAATTTACGAGGTTTTTTAATATTTTTTAGGAATTCTTCTCTTGTAATCTCATGTAATTCAATTCTTGCAATATTTTGATTATAAGGATATAAGTAAATAAAAAGATCATAAGCTATTTTTTCACCTTCTGTATCAGGATCAGTAGCTATAAATATTTTTTGGACATTTCGGGCTAGATTTCTTAAAATATCAATTAAAAACTCTTTATTAAAAAAATTTTGAGAATTACAAACAGGACATCTTATATCATTAATATCTATATGTCGATAACAGTTTAAACAAATTTTTAGAGGTTCAAAAATAGGTAAAAATTTATTATGTCCAATTTTTTCTACACCATAATATCCTCTTTGGTAAACTAAATCAATAAAATGACCAATAGTGGCGATAATATTTAATAAATAATTTCCTAAACTAACTTCATAGATTAAAAAATTTTTATATATTTTTTTAGCAGGCTTTCCAAAAAAATTGGCAATTGTTTTTGCTTTTGTCGGCGATTCAACAATTACCAAGATAATTTTAATAGGATCCCGAAAAAATACTCTTTCGCCCTTTATAATTTCTTTTACTATCATTCTATCTTTATCTATTTTTGGAATTATATTGACTAATTTTTCTTTATTCTCCTTAATATTTAAGAAATTTATATCATAACCAATAATTTTTAATTTATTTTTTAAACCATCAAAAGATTTTTTATCTTCTACCAAGAGAATACTTAATCCTTGAGTGAGGCCCAAAGGAAACAACCTTGATGTTCGACCAGAAGCTTGAATATATCCTCGAGCATCAGCTACTACAAGAAATTTTTCCTTTCCTTCTTGAAGAAGATTAATTTTTTTATTATTTTTAATTTTTTCTAAAAAATTTTTATCTTGGAAAAGATTTTCAAGTTTTTTTTGAATTAGTTCAATTTTATTTTTAAGATTTTTATTCTCTAATATATTTTCTTCTCTAAGAAAGCTATATTTTTTGAGAAATTTAATATCATTTAAGATATCTTCTTCTTGAGATAAATATTCTTGGAAAGTTAAAACCATCATTAATAATATTCGAGGAGAATAAGTTATTTTGAGTGGAATTTTAAATTTTGGTACACCAACAAATAAAGAATAACGAACAATATGAGGAAGATCAATTCCTCGAGTAAGAGGGTTACGAATATTAGAAAATCCTACTACTACATGAATTTCACCTTTTTCGAATAAAAGCCTATTTTGTGAATTAAATTTTTCATAGGAAAGACAAGATATGTTATTATGACGAAGATATTCAAGATAAATATTTAAATCTTCCTTTTTAAAATCATCAGAAAGAAAAATAAAACCACCCTTACCTAACTTTTTTATCCAAATCATAGATTTTTTAAAAAGCTCCTTTTTATTTTTTACTTCAAAATAAAAATCTACGATGTTTCTTAAATAAGTATGAGAAAAACCAATTTCAAAATTGAGTAATTCTCGAAATAAGTTAATTCTTTTTGTCCGAGGAGTTAAAGTAGCTGAGGCAACAATAATTTTTCCTTTTTGATCGAAATTAATGTTTTTTTTAAGTGCTTCAATTTCTTGATAATTCTTTTTTCTTTTAAGATCCACTATTCTTAAAGCTATTTCTATTTCTTCTTCTTTGAATCCTATTAATTTTAATATTTTGTCAATATTTTTAGGTTGTCGAATCATTGAATCAGCATCATCAATATAAATTAAATTAAAATTTTTAGAAAGAAGATCAAAATTTTTGTGAAGAAATTGAGAAGTGGTGATTAAAATATCATAATCTTCATTTAATAAATTTTTATCTTTTGTCTTTTTGATAGTTAAAATTTTCACTTTTTTGTCTTTATTATAAAAATTAAATTTTCTTTCTATTTCATTTACTAAAATTTTAGTTGGAACTAGGTAATAAATTTTCTTCTCTTTTAAAATTTGAGCGGAAAAAAGACAAAAAATTATTCCAAAAGTTGATTTACCAAAACCCGTAGGCGCAATAATGCTAAAACTTTCATTTTTTAATAATCTCTTTGCCCAATAGAGTTGAAGATTGAAGGGATAATAATTTAAAGTTTTTTTAAAATAATTTTTGAATAAAGTTATTTTCCTTTCTATTTCACAGATAGATTCACTTTCTTTCAATTTGTGACATTGTCCTTTTTTTAATAGTTTTTGGTAGTTTAATTTAAATTTTCGATAATCTTCATAGCATTCTTGAAATTTCAAAATTTCTTCCACTGTAGCCTCCTTTTTATCAATAGGGCAAATTTTAAGATATTTAGCTTGTAATTCGTTCATTTTTTAAACTTAATTAGCTAATTTAAAAATTTAAAAGTAGTATATAATTATATAAAAATGAGTAAAGAAAAAAAATTAAAATTCAACGATCCTTATAAAAATTATCCTCTTACTATTACTATAGTTCCTATAGAAAATTTAGAAGTTATTTCTCATCAACGTAAACCAAGTCAATATCATGTAAAACATTTAATCAATTCAATGGAAAGAATAGGTTTTTTAGTTCCTTTAATTGTTATTGAAGAAAAAGAAGGTAGGTACATAATTATTGATGGTCAACATCGCTATTTAGCCGCTCAAGAATTAGGTATAAAGGAACTACCGGTAATCATTGTTCCTCAAAGGTTAGCTCAGTTGATGATGAATTTTAATATTGAAAAAGAATTAAACATTAGAGAAAAAGCATATGTAGCTTTAGCTGTTTATCGTGAATATTTAAATAATCAACCTCAGATTTTAGAATCTGATCCAGAAATAATTGATTCATTGGAACAAGCTTATTATATAACATTAGGAATTGCCTATGAAAAATCAGAAAAATTAACTGGTAGTTCTTTTGAATCAATTTTAAAAAAATGTGATTTCTTTTTAGATGAAAAAATTATAGAAGCCTATCAAATTAGACAAAAAAGAGCAGAAAAAATTTTGATTGTTAATAGTTTAATGAAAGAAATTGCTCAAAAGATTAAAGATATGGGTAGATGGCATCCTTATGTTTACAATCAAATAATTTCTTGGGCGAATCCTTATAAGAAAAAAAGATTACCAACTGAATTTGATGAGCTATTTTCTGAACTAATAAACAATATTCAAGAAGCAAGAGAAAAACCTCAATTAGTTTTGAGAAGTTTAGAAGAGGAATTAGATATTTAATTTTTCTAATTTAGACTTCAATATTTTTTTTCTACATTTCATACAAATTTTAATTCTTTTGCCGTTGGGCAGTTGAAACCATTGAATATTAGGATACTGAAAATAATTTTTAGTTGGATTATATTTGCTTCTTGTTTTTAATCTTTTAGTTACTTTTATTCTACCCTTTTTACAAATTGGACAAAAAATTTTTTTATTCATCGGTCAAATTTATGTAAATTAAATTATTTTCTTCTTTAATATTATTTAATTTTAAATTATTTTTTAAATAGTTCAATAAATACTCTTTTTTTTGTTTATCATCTTCTTGGATAATTATTAAACCAGATTTGCTTTGAAAATCAAAATTTACAAACTTGAAATTTTTTAATTTATCGAGAATTTCTAAATTTTTATAAATAATAAGATTATTATTGAGATTATTTAAGGAGATAATTAAATTTTTTATCTCATCTAAATTAAATCTTTGGTCTTTAATAATTGAAATTTCTTTTATGAGATTTTCTCTTTTTTGATTCAAATATATGAAAGAAAAAAATAATAAACTATTAATTAAGAATCCTATTATTAATATTACTACTAACCAAATTTTAAAACTATTATTAAAATTGTAAAGATTGATTTCCTTTTCTAAATTATAGATATTCAAATTAAATTCAGAAAGAAAATCTGTTTTGTTTTCTTTAATAATAGAATTTAAAAAAATTTCTAGAGGTGAAATATTAAGATCTTTTTGAATATTAATAATTTTAAAATTTTCGTTATTGATAAGATCTAGATCAATCTTTTCATCGCTTATTAGAAAAATAATATCAAGAGGTGATGTTAATAATCTTATAGAAGAATTCAAGATCCTTTCAATAATTTCTTTTTTATTCTCCGATTCAATTTTCTCTGAAAAAAGATTTGTTATGAATCCATTTTCATAAGAGATGATGGTTAAAGTATCAAAAATTAAAGATAAGATCAGATAACTTTTGTCATAAGCTAAGGCATATTTTTCCCTTATAAATCCTATAAGAAGTGAAAAAAGTGGTTGATTTTTAAGGACAAGTAAATTGTTAATAATAAACTCATTGTTTATTTTTTCTAATATTTCTTTTTCATAAAAAATTATTGTGACATTTTCATAATTATTAGGATTGATGTATGTTTTCCAGAAATATCTTTCAAGATTAATAGGAATTTCCTCTTTAATTTTATTTTCAATGATATTTTTATCTTCAACTTTTTCTAGATTAGGTATATTAAATTTTTGAATAAAGAATCGAGGAAGATTTAAAATAATATTAATCGATTGAGATTTATATTCTTCTTTTAATATTTTTATAGCTTCTGAAAATAATTCTTTGTTTATTGATGAATTAGAAAAAAGATTCTTTTTTATTTCTGTTTTATTAATTATTTGAATTTCATTATTTTTATTTTTTTTAAAACCCAAAATAGTTAAATTATCGTGAGAAATAATAAGAGCGATGTTCTTGGGTTTAATTTTTATTTTTTTCATCACTTATTTAAAATACCATTCTTCAATTTTAACAAATCTTTCACTGGGATCATTAAGGAATTTGACATTAAAATTTTCCAAATTTTTGGGCAGAACGTAAGGGTAATAATGATTAGCTAAAAATACAATCGGTAATTTGTTTATCTCTTTTTCTAATTTTTCTAAAATTAAACTATTTTTTTCTTGGCCAATTTCAATCTCTTGGATTAATTTAATAATTTCTGGATTAGGTTTATTGACCAAATTGAAAACTGAATTTTCTTCAAAGAGAAATTTTAAATCTGGTATTAAATTATAAGAAATGCCATACATTAAACCTTGATAATCTTTTTGAGGAATAATGTTATTGTTTATTTCAGAAAAATTTCTATTTTCTATTTTTACTCCAAATTTTTTTTGAAGATAATTACCTAATCTGGTAGTAAGATAAGTATTGGGAACAATTATGTTAAATTGGTATTCGTTGTTCGATTTATTAATTTCCGATGGTTTTTCAAAATTTAAAGAAAATATTTTTTTTATTGATGGCGAAAAAATTGAATTAGCCATCTCGGCATAATTATGACCAAAAACTTCTTCTATTAGATCATCGTAATTAATACTTTGTTTAAATTTTTCTACTTCGGTTAAATTTACTTTTTCTGAATTAAACAAAATAGCAATTACTCGTGGCATAATTATTTTTTCTATTTTTAAATTTTGACTAATATTGTTTTCAAGAAAAACAGGTAGTAAACCACCAATAGCATTAATTTCTTTAATCTTTAATTTTTGATAGGTTTCTTTAATATCAGGATAAACATAAAAAATAATTTTTTCTAAATAAGGAAGTGGTTGATAATAATCATTTCTCACAAATTCATAATAATTGTTTAATTTTTTATTTAGAAAATAAGGACCACTTGATATTTTTATTAGCTCTTCTTCATTTTTTTCCCACTCATTAGGGCTATATTTTGACCAAATTTTACTGGGAATTATTTTGATTTGGCTAAGTTTTTGGAAAAATAGATTATCTTTGATTGGTAGCTTAAAAACTATTTTGTAATTATCAATTTTTTCAAGATCAATATTTTGAAAATAACTCTTCAGAGGGTGATAAGAATAATTTTTTAAATAATAAAATGTTTCTAAAACATCGTTAGCTATAATTCTTTCACCATTACTCCAATAAGCTTCTTTAATTTCCACTTCATATTTTAAACCTTTATCTAACTCAATTATTTTTTTAGCTAATTCTAATTCATAATTACCTTTTCCATTTGGTCTTACTAAGCTATCATAAATTAAATTTACAATTGCTTTTTCACTTTGATTTTCAGCTAAAAATGGATTTAAGGTTTTTATGTTTTGATATAATCCTTCTTTTAAAAATCCTCCATATTTAGATTTTGTTGAAAATGAGGTTGAATAAAAATATATTGAAGAAAAAATGATTAAAGAGATTGATAAGATAAGGCCGAGAAAAATTAAAAATGCCTCTATTTTGTTAAAAGAATTTAAAACTTTGTAAATAGTAATAAATAATTTTCTCATTTATAAAATTAAAAATATTTTTTAAAAAATAACAATTCTAAGATAAGATAAGCCCAAAAAGAGAATGGCTAAAAACCAAGTTATGTGGTAAAAATATTTTTCTAAACCTCTTCTTTGAGTAAAATTTAAACTTCCACTAAAACCGAAAAAAGTTCCTAAACTTCCTCCACGTTGCTGAAGGAGAATCAAAATTACTAAAAAGATACCATTAAGAAGAATAATAATATCTAAAACCATTTTTAATTTCTATTTAATCTAATTATGTTTCTTAATCGACGATGGTAATTAATAGCTAATTGGTGAGTTTTTTTATCAATAAATTTTATTAATTTTCCTAACTCTGGTGATAAATTATTTATTTTGACTGCTTTTCTATTTTTATCAAAAAATATTTCTTCTTTTGGTTTAGCAATACTGATTATTTTAACATAATTTTCCAAATTGAATTCTTTTAAGGCTTTCAAAGCAAAATTAAATTGAGCCCTCCCTCCATCTATTAAAATTATATCTGGAAGTTGCCATTCATGATGTTTCAATCTTCGGTGAAGAACTTCATAAATCATTTGAGGATCATTAGCTGTTTGATTAAATTTTATTCTAAATTTTTTAAGGGACTTTTTTAAATATTTACCTTCTAAAAAAACAGCGCAAACGCCTACTTTATATTCACCTGTCCAGTGAGAGATGTCATAAGCTTCGATTAAAGAGGGAAAATTATTTAAGGAAAGAAGATTTTTTAAATCCTTTGAGGCTTTAAAGTAATTAAATATCTCTTTCTGTTCTTCAATCAAATCTTTATGAGAAATTAATTTTTTTAAAGCTGTAATTTCTTTTTTAATTTTTGAAGCCTCTTCTAATTTGTTTTCTCTAATTAAATTTTCTAATTTTTCTAAAAGATAAATTTTTAATTTTTTAAAATTACCCTTTAAAATCTTTATTATTTTTAAGATATTTTTTTTGTAAAGATCAGGATTTCCTTTTTCATTTTCCTTACAACACCAACCATAACATAAGCCAATTAAAGAGTTTAAACAAGAAGATTTATGATTTTTAAGACAAGTGCAAAAAGGAATTTCTTTTCTTAAAATTTTTAGAATTGTCCTTAAAGATTTACCCTCAGTAAAAGGTCCTAAAATTTTCAAAGATTTATATTTTTGTGGTTGATGAGAAATAACTAATTTAGGATATAAGTTTTTAGTAATAACCAAATAAAAATACTGTGTGTCGTCTCTTAAAAGGATATTATAGGGAGGGTCAAATTTTTTAATTAATTCAGCTTCTTTTAAAATAGCTTCTACTTCTGAATCTAATTTCAAAATTTCTAAACTATCAGCTTCAGTCAATAATTCTTTTATTTTTAGAGAATTACTTTTTAAATGCTGAATAATTCTTTTTTTTAAATTAACCGATTTACCAACATAAAGCAACCTTTTATTTTTATCTTTAAAAATATATATCCCTGTTTTTTCTGGTATTTGCGAAATTTCAATTTTCATCTTAAAAATTTTATAATATCTCTCAATGGAAGGGAAATTGATTATTATTGAAGGTATTGATGGTAGTGGTACTACTACTCAAGCAAAATTATTAGCTCAGATTTTAAAAAAAGAAAATTTAAAAATTAAATTAACTAAAGAACCTCTCGATAATAAGATTATTGATTTAATTAAGAAAAGTAGCGATAATCTCTTAGATCTTTTTCTATTTTTAGCTGATAGAAGAAAACATTACTTACAGATTCAAAAATGGTTAGGAGAAAATAAATGGGTTATTAGTGATCGTTCTTTCCCTTCGACTTTAGTTTATCAATGGTATGCAACTAATCTTAAAAAAGTGATTAATGAAAAATTAATTATTTTTTTAAATGGATTAAGTCAGTTAAAAATTAAACCAAATTTTGTTTTCATTTTAGATGTCGAACCTGAAATTGCTCTTCAGAGGTTAATTAAAAAGAATAATAAAAGCAAAATTAATAAATATGAGAAATTAGCTTTATTAAAAAAATTTAGAGAGGGCTATTTATATTTTGCTAAGAAGTATAATTGGAAGATAATTGACGGTCAAAAACAGATTAAAGAAATAAATAAAATTATTTATAATCAAATTATTTAAATATTTAAATAAAAATGAACTTAAGACCAACAATTGGATTAGAAATTCATATTGAATTAGCAACGAAAAGCAAAATGTTTTGTTCTTGTCCTAATTTTTCTGGTGAGATTCAACCCAATACTAACATTTGTGAAATTTGTACTGGTCAACCTGGTGTTTTACCGGTAGTAAATAAAGAATCTATAATTTTTTTAGTAAAATTAGCTAAAGCTTTAAATTGTAAAATAAATAATATAAGTTATTTCGCTCGAAAAAATTATTTTTATCCCGATTTGCCTAAAAATTATCAGATTTCTCAATATGATTTACCATTAGCAATTAATGGCTATTTAAATTTTTATCTTGGAGAAGAATTAAAAAAAATTAGAATAAAAAGAATTCATCTTGAAGAAGATACCGGGAAACTTATTCATTTTGATAAATATTCTTTAATAGATTTTAATCGATCAGGTGTTCCATTATTAGAATTAGTAACTGAGCCTGATCTTCATTCGGCCGAAGAAGCAAAAATATTTATTGAGGAATTAATTTTAATTATTAGATATTTAAAAATTTCTGAAGCTAATCCTGAAAAAGGAGAAATTAGATTTGAAGCTAATGTGAGTTTATCTTCAGAGGAAAAATTAGGAACAAAGGTAGAAATTAAAAATTTAGGTTCTCTTAAATCATTAAAAGATGCTATTGAATACGAAATTCAGAGACAACAAGATTTAATTTTTAAAGGAGAAAGAATTATTCAAGAAACTAGGGGTTTTGATGAAAAAAGAAGAATAACATTTAGTCAAAGATATAAAGAAACTTCTGAGGATTATAGATATTTTCCTGATCCCGATTTACCTTTTTTAGAATTGAATGATGAATTTATTAAAGAAATTTATCTTCCTGAACTTCCTGATCAAAAAAGAAAAAGAATAATTGAAGAATACCAGTTAAGTTTAAAAGAGGCTAATATTTTAGTTAAAAATAGAGAATTTTGTAATTTTTATGAAGAAACAATTTCAGAAATTAAGGAGTATTTAAATAATTTTGATTCTCATTTTGTTTATAATCTGTTAGTCAATGATATTTTTGGTTTATTAGAAAAATTTAATCGATCTTTATCAGAATTAAATTTTACTCCTCATCATTTTGCTCATCTTATTATAGAATATTATCAAGGCAATTTAAATATTAAATTAATTAAAGATATTTTAGAACAAGTAGTTGAAAACAATCAAAACGTTGAAGAATTAATAAAAAGGATTAAAAAGATTGATAATCTTATAGAAATAGAAAAATTAGTTAGTGAAGCTATTGAGAATAATCAAAAAGCTGTTGAAGATTATAGAAAAGGCAAAGAAAATGCCTTCCAATTTCTAATTGGTTATCTTATGAAAAAAACCCAAGGACAAGTCGATATTAATTTACTTAGGCAAATTTTATTAGAAAAATTAAAAAATGATTGAAAAGAGATTTTATTTTTACGGTTTTTCTTTAGCATTATCAATTTTGGCGGTTATTTTTTATTTTATTTTTCCTCCTAACTTGGGAATTGACCTTATAGGAGGACAAATGTTAGAAATTCAAACTAAATTTAATCGGATTAAAAATTATTTAAAAATTGAAGGTGAAGTTATTGTTTCTTCAGAATCAGTTATTATTAAAGGTAAAAATGTTAATCAAGAGAATATCTTAAATGAAATTAGAAAATATGATCCTTCCGCTAAAATTGTTCGCTATGAAGAAATAAGTCCAACTTTAAGCAGAGAATTAGTGAGAAAATCATTTTGGGCGATTATTTTAGTTTTAATAGGTATTGGAAGTTATATTACTTTCGTTTTTTCAGAAAAAAAAGGATTAATTAAAAGTTGGATTTTAGGCTTAATTGTTATTTTAACTCTTTTCCATGATGTTTTAACCAGTTTTGGAATATATTTAATTTTATCTAAATTTTATCAATTTGAACTAACAATTAGTATTATTGTTGCTTTTCTTTTAATCGCTGGTTTTTCTGTTCATGATACAATTGTTGTTTTTGATCGACTAAGAGAAAACGTTAAAAAAGAAGGTATTTTGAATAAAGAAATTTTTGAAAAAAGTATTAAAGAAACAATAGCAAGATCAATTAATACTTCTTTAACTTCAATTTTGGTTATTATTCCTCTCATTTTTTTTATAGAAATTTTAAAACCTTTCGTTTTTACTCTTATTATAGGTTTTATTATCGGAACCTATTCTTCAATTTGTTTAGCTACTCCACTTGCTTACGATTTATTAGTAAAAATAAAACAGAGCTAAATTTATAGCTCTGTTTTCTAAAATTTTATATTTTTTATTTTAAATATTTTATTGAGTTCTGCACTGATTAGTATTAACTTCCATTAATGGTGCACAAACTGTTATTCTCCTAGTAATTGGATCATATTGAATAGTATAACCAGTGCCACTAGCGTCATTATCTAAAGGATCTTCAGGTAAACTGCCAGCAAAATAATTACCAATTAAACAAGAAAGATTAGTATAACCTCCAGTTGCCGTATTTGTAGAAATAGTTGCTATGGTAGATGGTAAAGTATTAGCAGGGTTAGTAGTATTACAAGTAAATCTCCCATTTTCAGTTTCATTCTGCCTGATAGCGCTAATATACTGAGCAATATCGTTAATTCTTTGGGTATCTCTTGTTCGAGCCAATTGTCTTCCTGGATTAATGGCGACAATAATAGCTCCAGCTAAAAGAACAATAATACCGATGACTAAAAGAACTTCAATTAAAGTAAAACCTTTATTTTTCATTTTTTAATAATTTTTGAAAATATTAATTAATTTAAAATTATTTAAATTTTTTACTCGACCGTAAGTTCTTAATTATTTATTTAAATTTTACCCTAAA
>JANXCM010000008.1 GCA_025060085.1 Patescibacteria group bacterium | reverse complement strand
ATTACCCTTATTAGTGTTAGCTACAAAACCTATATTGTTCTGATAGTAACCAATGCTTGTAATATCAATTAATATAAAATTATCTTGAGATTGATTAACTTGATTTTGATTTACCCAATTACCAATATTATTTTTATTTAAATTTATAAAATAAATAGAACCACCGATTATAACGATAACTAAAATAACACCTATGATTAAAAGAATATTTTTTTTCATTTTTTAAATATACGTTTATTGTTTTACTCTCGACCTCTACTTTTTTTAATAATTTAGCTTATTAAAATTATAACAAATTTACTAATATTAAATTAACGATAATTATTTTCTGAATAAAATTAAAAAAAATTTTATTAATTCTTATAACTTTTTTATCAAAACAATATCATTTTCTTTTAATCCTTCTAAAATCTGGATATTATTTTCATCTTCTAATCCTGTTTTAATTTCTACTATTTGAGGGGGATAATTTAAATTTATAAAATTTTTATCCTTATCGACTTCTAATTTTTCATTAGGATTAGGAATTTCCACATAATATTTATTATCTTTTCTTTTAAGGGTTGATTTAGGTATTATCAATACATTTCTTTTTGATTTGGTAATAATATCAGCATTAACAGTCATTCCAATTCTAATATTAGGATCATTTCTAAAAGAAATCTTTAATTTATACCATACCACACCTTGAGAAATTTCTCCTGTAGGACTAATATAGATTACTTCACCATTTATTTTCTTATTCGGAAAACTATCAAAAGTTAAAATAGCTTTATTACCTACTTTAACATTAGCCAAATCAATTTCATTTAGTTTTATTTCAACAATTTTATCTTGAGAGACGATAGTCATTAAGGGCGTTGATAGGTTTACATTATCATATAATTTAGAAAATAAATTACTCACATAGCCATTAAGTGGAGAATAAACTATATAATCTTCTAAATCATCTTGTAATTTTTTTAAATCCTCTTCAGTATTCTTTAATTCGTTTATTAATTTTTCTAAAGAGTTCTCTCTTTGTTTAATAATATTATCTAAGTTCTTTAGATCGTTTTCTTTTAATTCAAAACTATCTTTATATCTGTTTAAGTTATTAATAATAAAAGTTAATTGATTTAAATAATCTAGATATTTGTCATAATTTGAGTTTAAGATATTAAAATGAGATTCTATCAAATTTTGATTAATATGTTTTGATTGAGAAAAAGATAAATCTTCTTTAATTTTCCTTATTTGATCTAAACCTTCCTTAATAAATATTAAGTTTCTATCTAAAAATTTATTAACGTCAGAGATAAATTGATAATTAATATCACTTGAATCCTTTATCTCTTTAAAATTTTCTGATAAACTGATAAAATCTTTTTTTAAGATATCATATTCTCTTTTCAGATCTTCATCTTTATTAGGAAAGTTTTTAGAATAATAATTAAAGTAATATTTAATATTAGTAATTTCTTTATCCAAATCTTTTTCAAAGTAAATATTTTTTATTTTCTCTAAATCTTGAGGGTAGGAAATAAAAAAATTATTAATAATTCTTAAAGCATTTTTATAGTCATCTTTTGTTTCATCACCTCTTTTTAAATTTTCGTATTCTTGTTGGATCTTATTTAAATTTATTTTAGCATTTTCTATTTCTCTTTGGGCGATTTTAATATCCAATTTTATTCTTTCTAATTGTCTTATTTTATTATCAATTTGATCTTTTATTTCTTTATCATCTAATTTGGCTAAAATATCTCCTTTTTTAACAAAACTACCTTCTTTTATTCCCAAATAAATTATTCTCCCGTTAACTTTAGGTTTAATATCAAAACTTTCTACGGCAACTATGTTGCCATTTCCTGAAACATATTCTTCAATTTCTCCTTTTTTAGCTATGGCAAAGAGGTACCTATTTCCAAATTCCTTTTTGGCGAAAAAATTCTTAGCAAAAATTAAGCTAACACTTACTATGATTAAGATTATTATCAAAAATTTCTTTCTTAAAATTATTTCTTTTAATTTAGATAAAATCATTTTTCAAATAAAAAATCTTCTAAATTTAAAATTTTTTTAAATAATTTAAATAAAAATAATTTAGATAAATAATTTAAAAATATTATTTCTATTTAAATATTTTGTACTTATCAACAATTTTTAATTTTTCCCACCAACTGCCTAAACCTAAATATTTTTCTGCTTCAGAAAAATGCAAAACTATAAGAGTAATGATATAAATAATATGATCGTCAATTAATGGATTATGTTGAGGTGGAAGAAATCCAGCTAAATACATTAAAAATAACATCACTGAACCAAAAAAAGTAGAAAGTTTCATAAATATTCCTAACATTAATCCTAAGCCTACGCCTAACAATCCTACCATAAATAACCAATCAACAATCATATTTCCTGCCATTGACCTAAAAATTTCTGCAAATGGTCCCCTAACAGCAAATTTTAGAAAATAAAAAGTTGGTGAACCGCCATTGATCCAAGCATCTCGGCAAAAATAATCAACAATATTTGTTTCTGGATTACGACAAGTAGAAAAACCTAAGCCTAATAATTTATCAAAAAAAGCCCACAGGAAAATAAAACCAAGAGAAATTCTAAGTATTCCTAAACTAATTTGTAATTTCTTTTCCATTTCTATAAATTTTATTTTTTTATTAATTCCTCAAGATATTTTTTTGCTTTTTGTTGAAGTCCAGTAAATTCATTTATGAAAATTAAATTTTTTTCGTTTAAATCAACTATGTTTCTAAAGTCAACCATTCCTATTATATCTAAAACAAGATAAGTATTATATTTCTTTTCAAACTTATCGAAAAATTCCAATCTTATTTTAAAATTTTCTAATTTTTCTTCTCTTAATAACCTTTTAAATAAAAATTCTTTATTTATGTAAAAGAGAAGTCGTGTATCGTCCCTACCCATAAGAGGAATTTTACCATAATATGGCCAGAAATTTCTTTCAGCATCTTTAATTGACGTTTCTAAATCTTCTATTTCTATTTTCCAACTGATATTTTTAGCTATACCACCTAAATTTTTTATTCCTATATAAACGTAGTTTTTACCATCAAAGTCAAAAATTAAACTTAAAAATGGAGTCTCGCTCTTTTCTAGTTTAAATCGAGCTATTTTAAAAGATATTAGACCACTAATAATTATAGCTATAATGTTAGCTATAATGTTTATTAGATCTTTTATAGTTATTAATATTAAATTATCCATTGTTAACCCTAAAAGCTCTAAATTTCTAATAAATTTTATTTATTTAATTTTTAAATTTCTATTCTCCCTTTTCCCATTTTTCAGCGTTTTCCAAAATATCACCTTCTTTAAATAAAATTGCCTTTAAAACCTCTCGCCACTTAGGTAATTTTCTTGTTAGCCATTCTAAATCAATGGCAAAATGTTCAAATTCTTCTTCTTGAGCGTGCTTCATAATGGCTTTAACTTCAGGATCTTTAGTAATAGATATTCTTTGTTGATACCAGTTAATGGCTTCAGCTTCTTCGATTAAAGAAGCTATTATGCGAGCAAAATCTCTTGTTTCTGGAGAAAGCTCTTCTGCTGGTTCGTGATATTGTTCAAATCCTGCCATTTTAAAATTAATTTTTTTTTAATTACGACGATTTTCTAAAATTATTTTAACTATTTGAATTTTATAGGGATTTTAAAATAAAAATCATTTTCAGGTAAGCCAGAAGGATTAGAATTTTTAAAAATTAAATAACCATCAATGTTTATATTATTTTTGAATTCAATTTTTCCTTCAAATGGAACAAAATTTTCAGTCATCCAATTATCTTTGGCGGACACATATCCTTGAGAAACAATATTACCTTTTTTATCAGTTAGAATTACAGGAAAATTTCCTTCAAAAAACCATATTCCCTTTGCTTTTCCTTTGATTATTAAAGGAGATTTTATAACAGTATTTTCTTTAGGTAATTCTACTTGAATTAATCTTGAAATATCTTCTTTTAAAATTATCGATGGATCAATTTTTATTATTTTATCATCATTTTCTCGTGGATAACCTCTACCATCTCTATTTGAAGTTGAAAGATAAAAATTTCCATCTGGTCCTAAAGTTATCGCTCTTAATCTACCAAATTTTTTAAAAAAATGAACACTTATTTTTTTATCTTTAATATTATATTGATATAAACCTTCGCCTCTTAAACCAGTAAAAAATAAATTTCCTTGATAAAAAATTAAATCCGCTGGTGCCCAAGTAATATCTGATCCTGAATGAACATTAGGACTTTCTAATCCTTCTTTCTTTTCATCTCCCTGAATTATTGGCCATCCATAATTTTTTCCTTTTTTTATTAAGTTTATCTCATCTAAACCGCTTTTTATTCCAGATCTTCCATGATCAATGGACCACAAATTATTTTGATTATCCCACGTTATACCTTGTGAGTTTCTAATTCCATAAGCATAGGTTAAATTTTTGAAGGGATTATTCAAAGGAATACTACCATCATCTTTTATTCTTAAAATTTTCCCCGCTAAAGAATTTATCTCTTGAGAATTCTGAGAATTTCCCGCATCGCCCGTAGTAATATACAAATAATCATCAGGTCCAAATTTTATTCTTCCTCCATTATGAATATTACTTCCCGGAATATTATCAATAATTATTTTGTCTTTTATTAATTTATATTTTTTAAAATCACCCTTTATATTATTTTTAATCAATTTATATCTTTCTACTCTATTAACAACATTTTTATTTCTTTTAGTTGTATAGTAAAAATAAATAAAATTATTTTTCTCAAAATTAGGATGAAGAGCTGAACCTAAAAGACCTCCTTCGCCAATAACTCTTACTCCTGCTATTTTAAAATCCTGAATTAATTTTTTATTCTTAGTATCAATAATTTTAATATTGCCCTTTCTTTCAGTAATTAAAATTTCTCTATTGTTTAAAAAAACAATGCTCCAAGGAACTTCTAAATTGGTAAAAATAATCTCGTAATGATTACTATCAATAATTCCCTGCTCTATTTTTTGAGAAATAATTTCTTGTGGTTGAAAGTATAATCTTTCTAAGTATGAACGAGAAAAGATAGGGATAGTAAAAAGTATTATAAAGATAAATACAATAATAAATATAAATAATTTAAAATTTTTTCTAACTTGCATATTTTTTTAAATCATCTATGACAATTTGAGCATGTTTTATAGGATTTACTTTTTCATAAATTTTGACTATTCTTCCCTCTGGGTTAATTA
The DNA here is from genome assembly GCA_025060085.1 of Patescibacteria group bacterium. Taxonomy (GTDB): domain Bacteria; phylum Patescibacteriota; class Minisyncoccia; order UBA6257; family HR35; genus JANXCM01. The sequence goes on along the minus strand of JANXCM010000008.1, from coordinate 14,915 downwards.
AAAATGATGTTCTCTCCGTCCCTTCATATTGAATTCCCATAACTTTTCTTTTTTTCCATATTCCGTAATTTTTAACTACTTTTTTCTCGCTGTCAGAAAGTAAAATAAACGGAAGATTGTATTTTTCAGCAAATTTTTTATGAGATTTTATAGAGTCCGTACTTATTCCTATGACAACACAATTAAATTTTTTAAATTCTAAAAAATTATCTCTTATATCACAAGCCTGTTTTGTACATCCAGGAGTGTTATCTTTAGGATAAAAATAAAGTAAAACCCATTCCCCGCGATAGTCAGAAAGCTTATGAACTTTATTATCTTTGTCTAAAAGTTCAAAGTCTGGAGCAATTTCTCTTTCTTTTACGTTCATATCTTAAATATTATATATCATTAAATCTTAAAACCTTATAATTATCTTTAATATGGAAATAATTAGCTATTTTATTTTAGGAGCAATTGAAGGCATAACTGAGTTTTTACCTATTTCATCAACAGCTCATTTAATTTTATTTTCTTATCTTTTAAAAATTCCCCAAACAGATTTTCATAAATTTTTTGAAGTGTTTATTCAAAGTGGAGCAATTTTAGCTGTTTTTGTTTCCTATTTTAAATTTATACTTAACAATAAAAGATTAATCAAAAATATAATTATCTCTTTCATTCCGACAGCAATAATTTCTGTTATTCTTTATAGAATAATTAAAAATATTTTTTTTGAAAGCTATTTCCTAATTATTTTTATGTCAATTGCTGTTGGAATATTATTTATTTTTATAGAATATTTGATTAGAAGTAATAAATTAGTTTTGAACAAATCACTAAATAATCTTAATTATTTTCAATCTTTTATGATTGGAATTATTCAAGCACTAGCTGTCATCCCGGGTGTTTCAAGGGCAGGAGCGGTTATTTTAGGAATGCTAATTTTGAAATTTAAAAGAGAAGATTCGGTAATTTATTCATTTTTATTAGCTGTTCCAACAATTATTGCGGCAGGAATTTATGATTTATATAAATCAGGTCTAAAAAATCTATATTTTGACTTTAGTAATATTATTTATCTATCAGTTGGTTTTTTAACTTCATTTATTTTCGCTTATTTAACAATTAAATGGTTTATTAAATATCTTGAAAAAAACGATCTTAATATTTTTGGTTATTATCGGATAATTTTTGGTTTAATATTTTTGGTTATCTTTATGTTATAATATTAAGTAATGGATGATCCCAAGACAAATAATCCTTGTCTGGGAGAAGATAGTGGTGTTTGTGATCTATGTAATAAATGTCCCGAATGTTGTGAATATGATGTTTCTGAAGAAAGCGTTGAAAACGTAGAAGACAAATAATTCTAATTAACAATCTTTCTAGAAAGACTTAAGGAAAAATTAAAAGGCTGTTTTTTTAAATTAAAAATTTTTAACGTAAAATAACTGAAATTAATAAAAATTTCTCTAAAATAAAATTCTTAATTTTAGTTTCGAGGCCAAGATTTTGGCTTTATGAATTAGGTAGTTTTTTCGTTGGGTATCTTTTAGCTACTAAAAATATTTATGATTTTTTAAATTTAAATTTTATTATCTATTTTATTTATTTTACCCTACCTGCTAATCTGTTAATTTATGGAATAAATGATATTTTTGATTATGAAACCGATAAGCTTAATCCTAAAAAGAAAAGTTATGAAATTTTAGTTGAACCTAAATCGCATAAATTTTTAGTCTTATCTGTCATAATAACCAATTTGCCCTTTTTAATTTATTCTTTTTTAAAACTAAATTTTTATCAAAATTTGTTTTTTTATCTTTTTCTTTTCTTCGCTATTTTTTACTCTACTAATCCTATTAGGGCAAAATCTAAACCATTTATAGATTCTATTTTCTCTGCTAGTCATTATGTTTTTACAGCTATTTTTGGTTATTATCTAATATATCCTGAAAAAAATTTTCCTATTATAGGTTTCATTTTTGGGATTATGTGGTCAATAGCTATGCATGCTTTTTCGGCTATACTTGATATTGAATTTGATAAAAAAGTTGGTATTAAAACAACAGCTGTTTTGTTAGGTGTTAAAAATACTTTAACTCTATGTTTATTTTTATATTTTATTTCCTTTCTTTTAATTTCCTTATTTTTTAATTACCTTTTTATTTTAGGTTTTTTGCCGTATTTATTTTTAATTTTAATTTCATATAGAAATATAAATAATAACGAAGAATTATTAAAAATATATAAATTTTTTCCAATAATTAATACATTGCTTCCAATGATATGGTCAATTTATTATATTTATTTCAAATTTTTTTAGTCATAAGATCTTGAGTTATTTTTTTATAAGTTATGATTGCTGAAGAGATAACCATTGGCATTCCTATTCCAGGATTGACATAAGAGCCTACGTAATATAAATTTTTTACTTTTTTACTTTTATTTTTAGGTCTAAAAATAGTTTGAAAAAGATTATGTAGAGCTCCCAAGGCTGTTCCCTTAAAAGAATTGTATTTATACAAAAAATCATCGGGAGTAAAAAATTTTTCTAACTGAATATTATTTTGAAAATTTCCTAGCATCAACTTATCTCTTAAAATACCATATATTTTCTCTTTAAATTCCATTTTTTCTTTTTCTGTTATTTTTAAATTTGATGCGATTGGAACTAAGATAAATAATTGATCACATCCTTCTGGAACAATAGATCCATCTATTTTGGAGGCAACAGAAAAATAAAAAGATGGATTAGATGGTAATTTATTATTTTCAAAAATTTCTTTAAAATTTAATTGCCAATCTTGAGAAAAATAAAAATTATGATGAGTTAAATTATTAACTTTTTTATCTAAAGCAAGGTAAATAATAAAAGCTGAAGGAGCTAATTTCAGTTTATCCCAATATTTTTCAGAGTATGTTCGATATTTATTATTTTTTATTAAATTAATTTCTGTATGATATAAATCAGCGTTGGAAATAACTATGTCTGACTTTATGTACTCTTCATCTTTTAATAATATCCCAACCGCTTTACCATTTTTAATGACTATTTCTTTAACTTCATTTTCTGTGAATAATTTAACCCCTAAGTTTTCCGAATAAGACTTTAATTTTTCAATTAATTTATATACTCCTCCATAAATATAGTAAACTCCTCTTTTATAAATAAAAAAATTTACAATAGATAAAATTGATGGACTTTCTTGAGGATTAGTACCCAAAAAAAGCGAATTAAATTCCAATAATTTGATTATTTTTTCATTTTTAAATTTTCTTCTTAATTCTTTATCTAAACTTGAAAAAGGATTAGATTTAGAAAATAATCTCAAAAAAGAGATATTAAAAAAATTTTTAAAATTTATTTCTTCAAGAATGAATTTTTCTTTAATTAAAAAATAAGCTTTTTCTAGATAATCTATATAGTTTAAAAATTTATCAAAGGAACCTTTTTCTAATTTTTCAAAAATATCTCTATTTTTTTCTATTTCAGAGTGTATTTCTATAATGTCTCCATCTTCAAAAAAGACCTTAAAAGTTGGATCTAATTTAATTAGATTAAATTCTTCATAAAAGTTTTTATCTAAAAGTTTAAAATAGTCAGAAAAAATATCATCCATTAAAATCCATGAGGGGCCAGTATCAAAAAAATAACCTTTTTCTCTAAAAAAATTTGCTCTACCACCTAAATTTTCATTTTTTTCAAAGAGATAAACATCAAAACCATCTCTTGCTAATAAATTAGCAATTGCTAAGCCGCCTAAGCCTCCACCGATCACTGTCACTTTTTTGTTCATCTTTTAAAATTCTTTATTAAAAATTCTATAAATGATTTAAGAGTTATTATTAAAAAATCAAATTTTTTATTAAAAGCTCGCTTATTTAAAATATCATATTTATTTTTAATTATCTTATTTAAAATATTTTGATAAAGATTAGCAGCCAGGAAAACAGCAAATTGACATCTTCTACATTTTATCCACTTTATTCCTATTTTTGCTTCTTTATAATATTTTTTTATATTTTTTATTTGAAAAATAATAAAATTAATTAAATTTTGATCAACTATTTTTGAGTTGATATTTTTAAAATCTATACCGAACTTATTTAACTCCTCCTCAGGAAAATAAACTCTATTTCTTTTATAGTAATCTTCACCAAAATCTCTAAGAAAATTTGTTAATTGCATCGCATAACCTAATTTTTTAGCATATATTTCTGCTTCTAAATTTTTACTGCCAAAGATTTTTAAGAGAATTAAACCAATAACCTCTGCCGAACCATAGATATAATTATTAAGTTCATCCCAACTTTTATATCTTTTAATCTTAAAATCCATTTCCATTGATTTTAAAAAATCAAGAAAATATTCTTTAGGAATTTTATATCTTTTTATTATCTTAAAATTCTCCTCGAATATTTGGAAATCTGACTTTTTAATCTCAATTTCCCTCATAAACTTATTTTTATATTCATAAAATTTATTTAAGTTATTTTCTTCATCGACAATATCATCAAAAAACCTGACAAAGGCATAAAAACTAAAAACATCTTCCATTGTATTTTTAGGTAAGAAAAGAGACGCAAAATAATAATTTTTACCGTATTTTCTTATAAAATCTGAAATCTTCATATTCTCTATTTTTCTTTCAAAATTATCTTTAGTAAGTTTTCAATTAGCTTAGAAAATTCAAAATTATTAATTTCATCAAGAGATTTGATAATTTTATTTTTATACTCATCAATTTTTTTATAAGTAAATTTTAATGCTCCTGATTTTTTAACAAAGTTAATAAATTTATCTTTATCAAATAAATCATTTTTTATATTCTCTTTAAATTTTCTAAATTCTTCAGAATTATATCTATTTAAATAATAAGTTAGAAAGGTTTGTTGATTATTAATAATGTCATTTAATGTATCTTTTCCCAATTTATTCTTATCGCCAATAATATTTAAGACATCATCCTGAATTTGATACACTAATCCTAAATTTATCCCTATATCTTCTAATTTTTTATATAATGATTTGTTATTATCATCGCTTAAGATATAACCTAATTGTAAGGGTTTAACAAAAGAATAATAAGATGTTTTAAGGAGTGTTTTTTGTTCAATCATCTTAAAATTATTTTTTTTGTAGATAGTTAAATATATATCTAGAATTTGCCCAAATACAACTAAATCAACCATCTCAAAAAAATCTTTATAAAATTTGATTCTAATTTCTTCACTTATCCATTTTTGTTTATTAAGGTAGTAAAAAACATAGTTAAAAACAAAATCACCAATTAATATTGCTTCACTTTCTGAAAATTTTATTAATCTTTTTATATTTTCTATTTTTTTATACTTATTGAATAAGTAATAGTTAACCGTTTCAATGCCATGACGATAATGACTATCGTCCATAATATCATCATGAATAAGGCAAAAATTATGAAAAAGCTCTAGAGCTATTAAAATGTTTTTTAAACTATCTAATTCTTTTTTAAATCCTGCTCTATTTTTTTTAAAAATATAATAAACAGAAAAGAGCAAGAACGGTCTTATTTTTTTACCGCCCTTTAAAACTTTTAAAGTATGTTTTATTAGATTCTGAAAAAAATTATTATTTTTTATAATACTTTTATTTTTTATATTAGAATAAATTTTATTAAGCTCATTATTATAAATAACATCAATTATTTTTCTAAATTTATCTATTTCCATCATTTATATAAATTAATTTTTTTAATTGGAACATTATAATTTTAAAAAGATTAATCAATAATTTTCTTCAATTTTAATTATTTCTCCATCTTTTAACATTATTTTCTTTTTACACCTATTAGCAATATTTTCATTATGAGTAACAATGATAAAAGTCGTGCCTCTAATTTTATTTAACTTAAAAAATAAATCTATTACTATTTCAGTATTCTTTGAATCAAGATTACCAGTTGGTTCATCAGCTAAAACTATTTCTGGATCATTTATTAATGCTCTACAAATAGCTACTCTTTGTCTTTGACCGCCTGAAATGTGATCGGGGTATTTTTTTAATATATTTTCTATTTCTAAAATCTTTGCTAATTCTTTTACTTTTTCTTTTTTTACTCTTAAATCCTTAAAATCACTTTCTATTAAGGAGGGCATAATAATATTTTCTAAAACATTAAATTCAGACAATAAATAATGAAACTGAAAAATAAAACCTATCTTTTTATTTCTAAAAATAGAAAGTTCTCTATCATTCAGCTTAGAAATTTCCTCATTAGCAATATAAACTTCTCCTTCGGTTGGCTTATCTAATCCACCTAAAATATTTAATAGAGTAGTTTTTCCACTTCCTGATTGACCATATATTGAGTAAACATAACCTCCATCTAATTCAAGATTAATATTTTTTAAAGCAATCGTTTCAGTTTTACCATCATAAATTTTTGTTAAATTTTTAATTTTTAATAATTTTTCTTTTTCCATTTTAACCACCGATTATTATTTGAGCAGGTTCTATTTTTGATATTCTTTTAGAAGAAAGATAGCCAGCGAGAAAAATACTAAAAATATTTAAGAGAATAGTGATAAAAATATATGGGTAATTTATCACTATTTCAAATAAGGGTTTACCTTCAGGGCTTTGAGTTATTTTTAGAAAAATTTTAGTCATCACTAGAGAAATAATTGAAGCTACTATTATACCTAAAATGCCTAAAATTAGACTTATATTGAGAAAAATTTTAATCACTTGTTTATTTTTCATCCCGATAGCCTTTAAAATTCCTATTTCTTTATATTTTTCCATAATTTTCATATTAATAATACTAAAAACAGAGATAGTAATTGAAAGAAGAATAAAAAACTGAACAAAGAATCCAGAACTTCTCTGAGCTGATAAAGCTCTTAATAATTGTTTATTTTCATTTTTCCAATCTAAAACTTCATAAGGATCATCGTACTTTGATAAAATTTTTTCTTTGATTTTATCCGACGCAAAAACATTTTTTACTTGAAAAAAAATAGAGCTTACTTCTTTTCTTCGATATCCTAAAAAATCTTGAACTTGTGAGATATTCATAATAATAGAATTATCTAAAGCAGGATTGCCGGAATTGAATATTCCTAAAATTTTGACTGAAAGATAATTATTATTAAATTTAATTACTAAATAATCTCCAACTTTTAATTTTAGTTTTTCAGAAATAGTATTACCAATAACAACATTTTCTTTTTCTAAAAAATATTTTCCATCAATCATATTTTGTTGAATGTTATAAATATCATTTCCTAAAAATTCTTTTATGCCTATTAATTTACCAAAATATTCCCTTTTTTTATTAATATCATAAATAGTAATACTACCTTCTATTAAATAGGCAATCTTAGTAAAGTCTTCATAATCTAAGTTAAGATTATTAATAATTTTTTCAGGATTTTTTATCTTTGTATTGATTTTATCGTCTTCAAATGGTTTAATTAGAAGATGATAATTTGAACCCAGTGTTCTAGTTATCAGATTATTTTGAGAACTATCAATAATTATTCCTACAAATAATTGAACAGATATTCCTACGCCAATGGCTAAAACAATCGATAGCGTTCTAAAAATTTTGTGTTTTAATATCTTTAGAGCTATAAAAATTTCAAGATACTTAAACATTTCATCTATAAAAACTTTTTATTATTTTAATTCTTTCTTGATGTTTAACGATAGGCTCGTAATAATCAATTTTAAGATTAATAATTTCTGAAGGCGAATATTTTTCTAAATGGGGTAAATATTTTTTAATATACAAGGCTTGAGGATCAAATTTTTTAGTTTGAAGAATAGGATTAAATATTCTTAACGTTTTTGGATCCGGTCCTACTGAAGCTACCCATTGCCAATTACCAGTGTTTACCACTTCATCATAATCTATTAAATATCTTGAAAAAAATTTTTCTCCTATTCTCCAATCAATTAATAAATCTTTAGTTAAAAATGAACCAACAATCATTCTTGCTCGATTATGCATCCAGTTTTCAGTTTTTAATTGAACAATGGCAGCATCAATTATTGGATGACCTGTTTTAGCTTCTTCGAAATTTTTAATAAACTCTTGATCATTTTCCCATTTAAGATTTCTTCTTTTTCCCTGAAATTCCAAATTTTTAAAATCTGGAAAATAATGCTTTATATGATACCAAAATTCTCTCCAAGCTAATTCCGAGATAAAACTACTACTTTGATCTTTTACTTTGTTGAACAATTTCCTAATTGAAATAACGCCAAATCTTATGTAGGGTGATAATTTTGATGTTCCATCTATAAATAGAAAATTTCTATTTTTATGATAATTTTTAAAATTAAAATCTTTTAGTCTGTTTTCCAAAAAATCTAAAGTCCAGTAAAAATTATTTGTTGGTTTTATTTTTGCGATTTTATCAGGCAATAAAAAATTTTCACTTTTAATTTTTTTAGTTTTTTTAATTAATTCATAATTATTAGCAATCTCAAGGTTATCTATTTTACTTAGCCATTTTCGAAAAAAATGAGTAAAAATTTTCGTATATTCAATTTTTCTTGGATCCGTTAAAAAATTATCAAAAATTTCTGTTAAATCTATACCTCTTTTTTGACAAATATTTTTAACTAATTTAACTCTATTTTCTCCTTCCCAAGTCAAAGATTCAGCAGTATAAACCTTATTAGGCTTTATTTTTTCTATCAAATATTCAAAGACTTTTCCAGTTTTTCCATAGAAAATATTTAAATTTATTTTTTTTGCTAAATCTTCAACAAGAAGTTTTAAGAAATATAATCTGTTATCAAAAGCATTTAATTTTTTCAATATATCTTCATCAAAAATAAATATAGGATAAACTTCTTTTGATTCTTTTAAACAATATTGTAAAGCTCTATTATCTTCCACTCTTAAATCCCTTTTAAACCAATAAATACTTTTCATCTTTAAGTGATTTTAATAATTTTTTAAGGGCTAATTCTTTTTTCTTTGCTTCTAAAAGAATATCAATCTTTAAGTTTTTTTCAAAAGGTATGTTAGTATATAAAAAATTTATAAACTCTATAAAATCTGATTTTAAGATATAGTCTCCATGTGAAAATTTATTACCCTTATTAGATCTTGATGATAAGTGAAATTCTGGTATTCTTCCCTTCCAAGTATTTATTACTTCTAAAAAATTAAAATCACTTGTTAGCAATTTATGATGGAAATAATCAAAAACTAATGGTAATAATAATTCTTGACAAACAATCATAACATCACTTACCGAGTATATTTTTTCATCATTCTCTAAAGCTAATCTTTCTAATAACCATTTATTTTGAGATATGTTTTTGATAATATTTTTTAAAGATTTAATTTTATCGCCATAAGTGCCACCACAATGAATTACAACTATACCATTTTCATCTTGTTCTAAATTATCTAATACCCAAAAGTGATACTTTAGTTCATCTAAAGACCTTTTAATTAAATTTTTATTTTCACTTGAAAGAATTACATATTGGCCTGGATGCATTGTTATTCTAATTTCGAATTTTTTTATTTCGGGTAAGTAGTCTTTAATTATAGATTTTATTTCTTTTAACCAACTTCTATTAAATTTAGGATGACTAGCAAATGGAATAAATTGGCTTCCTAATCTAAAAATGGAGCAATTTAAATTATTACTCAATTGAAGAAGCTTTATAAGATCAACTATATTTTTTTGAAAAACACTCAATAAATTTTTTTTATTTAAATTTTTTAATTTTAATGAATGGTTTGTAGACAGTTCAGATTTATAGGTAGAACATATAAAACCTAAGCCTATTTCTTTATTAAATTTCATCTTGAATTTGCATAATTTTATATAATTATAACCTTTCATTTATTTTAATTGTTTATAACAAATATAGATATTTTCAGTTGATAATAAGAAAATAATAATTAAAAGTTGAAATATTAAGATATAAATATATTTAGAATAACGTTTAATTTCTTTAAAAAATCAGAGGAAAGCAATTTAAACTTTTGTAAAAATTGCAAAACTAATAAAAATTCATCTGAATTTTGTGAGGAATGTAATAATTGTCTTAAGTGTTGTGATTGTCAGGGAGAAAATAATAAGGGAGAAAGTTTGGTAGAAGATTTATTTAATTTTTTTGATAATTAAAAAGTAAGATCTAAACTAATATATATTAAATATTTTTCCTATAAATAGAATATATAAAGCGATATAAAATATACCCTCCCAAATATATATTCTTTTAGATATACCGGAGAGAATAAAAAGAAAAGTTGAAATTATTAACATAGGAATTCCAATATTAAATGTTTGAGTATCAACTGTTAAAGAAGAAATAATTCCCGGTAAACCTATAACCATGAATCCATTAAAAACATTTGAACCAAAAATATTTCCTAACGCTATTTCAGACTTTTTCTGTCTCGCAGCTTTTACAGAAACGAATACTTCCGGTAAAGATGTTCCTGCTGCTACAGCTGTGATAGTTATTACTCCAGTGGCAATGTTTAGTATTTGAGATAATTTTTTTATCGATTGAATAAGATACTCAGCACCTAAGGTCAATAATCCTATTCCTAGAAAAAGAAAGAAGATATCTTTCCAGTTTAGTTTAGGCTTTGAAAAATTTTTTTCTCTTTCCAATTTTTCTATTTCAAAAGATGTTTTTTCTTCTATCAATTCTTTTTCATCTTTGTGAATGATAGTGTATATAACATAAACTAAATAAGTTGAAAACATAATTAAAGATTCTACTTGACTAACTTTTTTATCCCATAAAGTAAAAAAAACGATAGCAGTGCTAATTGCTAAAAGAGGTGAATCTAAATCTATTAAATTTTTACTTACAACTAGTCTTTTGGCTGCAATAGCTGATAATCCTACAATAACTAAAATATTGAAAATATTGGAACCAATAGCATTAGCTACAGGCAAATCATAAACTCCTTTGATAATAGCAAAAATAGACGAAACCACTTCAGGCAAAGATGTTCCTATTGCAACAATAGTTACGCCAACAATAAAAGGAGAAAGACCAATAGCTAATCCTATTTTCTCTGATTTATCAATTAAAATATCTGAACCCTTAATTAAGGCAAAAATTGAAATTACAAAAATTATCAGCCAAAATATTAGATCCATTTTTATTTTTTTAATAAGGTATCACATACTAATCCTTCTCTTGGATAGTTTTTAATAGACCATTTACTTATTCCTCCTTCAAGATAATAAATTTTTAAATTTCTATATTTACTTTTTAAAAAATAAACTAAATTTTCAGATTTAATTCCTACTTCACAAATTAATATTATTTTCTTATTTTTGAACCTATCTATAAAATTTTTTTCATTACTAATAATCTCTTCATAAGGAATATTAATACTTCCGGGAATATGAGAATGTTTAAATCTTATTGGATTTCTTATATCTATAAAAATATAATCTCCTTTTTTGAACTTATTATTTTTAATAATGTCTAAAACTTCTAATGATTTTATTTTAATACTATTTTTATTTATTTTTATCTTAATATTATTTTGATAATTATTTTTACTAATTAAATTTATTTTATTTTTAGATTTTTTTATATTTAGAATCTCAAAGTATTCGTCTATATAAGGTAAAAAAGTATCAGGAGAAACAAAAACGCAATTATAATATCCCTTTTTTTCTAAAAAATTTAAGTTAATATTTTTATAGTTAATTTTTATATATTTAATTAAACCAGCTAAGACAAATCCAGTGCTTGGACCAGCCAATATTCCCGATCTAATTAATTTTAAACTCCATTTATAAGAACTTTTAGTATCTACGAAAATTTTTTCGTCCAAATAATCTTCCCATTTAAATTGAATTTCTTTAAGAAGATTTAAAGTTCTTACTCCTGGAACTAAATTATTTTTATTTCTAATTATCCCTATTATCTTTATATTTTTATTTTTTTCTTTTAGATACTTAGATACACCTATTAAAGTTCCTGTTGTACCTAAGCCGATAGAAACTAAATCTATATCTCTATTTAACTGTTCATAAATTTGCTTTCCAGTTATAAAGTAATGGCCCCAATAATTATTAGGATTATCATATTGTCCTAAATTATACCAGTTTTTTTTATTTCTAAATTTTTTAGCTATGTTTATGCTACTTTTTGGATCATTAGGGTCAGGACATATGTCTTCTTTCCTGATCTTATACTTAACACCAAATATTTCTAATACTTTTTTCTTTCCCTCAGATACTTGTTCAGAAACTAAAGCAATGAATTTTTTAACTCCAAAAAATTTAGAGAGGATTTGAATAGAATATGCCATATTTCCAGAACTTGCTTCGATGAGATTATAGCCTTTATTTATAAAACCATCTTTTTTTGCTTCTTTTATCATCCAATAAGCTGGAATAAGTTTAATATTTAATAAAGGATTAAACCAAGAAAGTTTTATAAAAATATTTATATTATCTTTCTTATATGGATTAATTTTAGATGGTAATTCTATCAAGGGAGTATAATAATTTTCAGGATTGATGAAATCTAAAATAGAATTTTCGCCTCTAAAAAAATTATTATTATTTTCCATATTGTTTAAATTTTTAGCAAATTAAAACTTAAAACTATAATCTATTTGATAAGAAAGGTCACCAAATCTTTTTTTAATAGAATCTCTAGAAATATATTTAAGATGAAGATCTTGAATTTTTTTGATTCTTATATTTGGATCAATTTTATTGTTTTTAATATTTTCTAATATTATCGGAAAAACTTTTTGATTCTCTGTGTTTATTTTATCAAAATTAATACCCTCTTCTTCGAAGTTGAAATTATATAGGTACTCATCAAAGGTGATAAATCCTAAAATTTTTTCTTTATCAAAATTTTCCAAAATAAATTTTTTATCATTTTCTTTAAATACCTTATTACCTATTATTCTTATTCTATCAAATATTTCTGATTCTATAGCTAATTTTTTTAAATGTTCATATATTTTTAAATTTCCAATATTAGGTTCTACCACCAAAGCAAAAATATCAAATTGTTGAAAAAATGTATTAGCAAAAAAATCAATACCTGCTACCATATCTGCTACGATAATATTATTATTTTCTTTAGAAAAGGATAAAATATTTTCGAATATTGATAAATTAATATGATAACATGCTACTCCAATATCTTCTTCTTGGTATGTACCTACCACCATCAAATACAAATTATCTTTTTTAATTGAAAAATTTTGTAAAATATAATCATTTTCTTCAAAGGTAATCAAATTGCACCCAGAAGATGGTGGTGTGGTCTTTTGGAATTCAGAAATATCTTTTATAAATTTACTATTTCCCCTTAAATATTTTCTTATTTCTTGAATATTACTGTGATTTGAAAGATATATTTCTTTTTTTATCTCTTTAAATCCTAAATAACGAGCTAAATGAATATTTAAATCAGCATCAATAGCTAAAACTTTAATATCTTTATTATTTTTAATTAAATAATCAATAAATAAAGCCGATAAGGTGCTCTTTCCACTACCGCCCTTGCCGATAAAAGCTATTCTCATTATTTCAGATTGAATTAATTAATATGTTAAATTCTATATTTTCTAAATATAAACAATCCAATTAAAATAAATATAAGTAAAATAACAAAATAGGTAAATAATAATGATGATAATGCGTAAGAAATATATTTTATTCTTCCTAAGGTGAAAGACAAAAACCAAGATGATATAGAAATTATTCCACTAGCTATAGCCAATTTTTCTTTTAAAGAAGGTAGATTTTCTAAATCTAAATCTATTAATTTAGGAGAGACAAACAGATTCAATAAAAAACCATTAAGAATAATAATTCCTACCACTAACATTTTAAATTGAAATTTTACTGAATTATGGTATTTTTCCATATCAGATAGATAAATAAAAAATCCAGTAACAACTATTAAACCCAAAATTAACCAAATAAAATCAGAAAGATAATCTAATACTTCTTTTTCTTTTTCGTCTATTTTGCGGTCCTTCAAGAATCTAAAAAAAAGATAATCAACTACTATAACTATTCCTAAACCTATTCCAGAAAATAGAGCATGAGAGAAAATAGAAATATCTTTAAATAATTGAGAAATAAAAACTAAACTATCTCTAAAGTTTAAATATGAGAGAAAAAATATCATAAAAGAGGTAAAAGCAGACATTAAACACCAGCTACATAATTTTTTTAATTTAAAAATTTGGATAAAGGTTAAATAAATTGAAAAAAGAAAAGCAAGCAAAGAGAAATTAAAAAAGATAAATTCAAAAATAGGAAGAGTGTGTTTTGAAAATAAGTAGGAAAAATAAAAAATATAAACTAAAGAATAATAAAATATCCCTAATTGTTCTAATTTGATTCCTAAAAATTTTGAATAAGGACTATGAATTACTGGTTCACATTCGGCCCTTAAAGGACAAACAAGTTTTTTATTTGTCTTTTTATGAAAATCTATGTACCAAGAGATAAAAACGCCCAATAGAGAAAATATGATAATTAAAATTTCCATTTTAATTTATTTTTAAATGAAAAATGAAATTATTCAAATTATGTATTTTTTTATTGATAAATTAGATTATACAATAAATATTTACTTTGTTGATTTTTTATAAAATTTTGTTTATAATTATAAATTAATAAAGTCGGTTTATTTTAATTAATTGATAAAAAATTTTTTTGATAAAAATTAAAAATGGAAGATAAAAAAGTTTGCGAAATTTGCAAAGAATTGTCAGAGGTTATTTGTGAATATTGTAAAGGTTGCGAAAATTGTTGCACTTGTGAAATTGATAATGATGATGATATGTCAGAAGAAGAATAAAAATCAAACTCTTATAATAAATAGATTATCTAATTATATTTTTTTTACTTAATAGAACTTTTGGAAGTTCTATATATTGTTTTTTAAAATATTTTTT
>JANXCM010000007.1 GCA_025060085.1 Patescibacteria group bacterium | reverse complement strand
TTATTCCAGTTGTCTTTTGTCGAAGAGAATGATTTTTCTCAATTTCAATATATTCAGCCGGCAAAATTCCTTTTTCTAAATTAGGTTCAGAAATATTAGCAGAAAGAGTAAGAAAATCATCAATTGGATGTTTTTCTGTCTTAAGGGTAATCACTAAATTAGCTGAAGCTAAATTATTAGTCAAAAAGTAATAGCCAATCAAGATAACAATAAGAAAAAGAGTAAAAATTAAAATTTTATTTAGAAAAGTTTTAGCTTTAGGAGAAGATTTTTTAGTGCTTAATTCATTTTGATTAACAACTTTCCTTATATAGGGTTTAACCTTTTGAGGAGGTAAAATATCGGTCACTATCCGAGTGGCTTCTTCTATTCCATATTCACTTAAAAAAATATTAAGACCGTGAGACTTTGCTAAAGAAATAATTCTTTCATCATCACTATCAATATAAACTTTCTTTTTTAATTTCGATATTTCAGAAGCTAAAAGAGAGACATTGGTAGCATTTAAAAAACATTTTGTATTTCGAGGAACAACAATAATAATTTCTTTCGCTGAAATTTCCTTTAAAGCATCAATTACTTCACCTAATTCTTCTGTTCCTTTTAAATAAAGATAATCTCTTTCTTCACTCATTAGTTGGCCTTGAAACTTCTTGATGTTTTTTGAATAATATTTGGAATAATTCTAGATCTTTATTATCTAAAAAAACACCTCTCTCTTTTAATATTTCAGCAGAGATATCAAGGGGCAATCCGTAAGAAGAAAACATTATAAACAATTTTTCGATCATTTCTTCGCGATTGCGGTAAACAACAATTCTATCAAACTTGTTTAATCCTCTTCTGAGAGTTTTTTCAAAACTAACAAATTCTCCTTTAATTACATTTATTATTTTATCATAATTATTGAGGTTTTCATAAATAGAATTAAATTTATTTTTAACTGCTAAAACTAATTGATCTAAATAATCGAGTAAATTATATTTTACTAATTTCAACATTAATCTTCTTAAAATTCTTCTTAAAATATAACCCCTTTCTAAATTACTAGGTAAAACTCCGTCGCTAATTAAAAATACACTACTTCTTAAGTGATCTAAAATGATTCTCAAGTCTCGTTGATTAATATCTGATTTTAAATTTAGAAGAGTTATCCTTAAGGGCTCAAAGAGATCTGTTTCAAAAATTGTTTCAGTTTTTTGAATAACTTTCATTAATCTTTCCAATCCCATCCCAGTATCAACACCTCTGAGATTTAATTTTCTTAAAACACCATTCTTTTCCTGATAATATTCATTAAAAACTAAATTCCAAATTTCAATATTATCAACATAAATTTCAGTGGTTGGACCACAAGGTCCTTCATCGCCAGTTGGTCCCCAAAAATTATCTTCTCGCCCAAATAATTTAATCTGATCTTCTGATAAACCTAAGGAAAGCCAGATTTTTTTAGCTTCTTCATCAAGTGGAATATTGTTTTCTCCTTTAAAAATACTCACATAGTCAATTTTTAAACCTAATTCTTGAATTAAAAATTCGTATGCCCAATAAATGGCTGATTTTTTAAAATATCCTGAATTAGAATAATCACTTGGATCATCTGAACCTACAGGGCTGAAAGAAAAATTACCTAACATTTCAAAAAAAGTTAAATGTCTTTCATCACCAATTTCATCAATATCCGTTGTTCGGAAACATTTTTGAATAGAAATTAACCTTTGAGTACCGAAATCATTAAGAGCATTTTTTTCACCCGTAAAATATTTTTTTAATGGCTGCATACCGGCAGGAATTAGAAGAACAGATAGATCATCGCTAGGAATTAAAGAAGAAGAAGGTATATTTTTATGACCTCTTTTTTCAAAAAAATTGATAAATAGTTTTCTTACTTCTTCGGAAGTAATCATTTCAGATTAAATTTTTTTTAAATATTTTTTAATGATAATAATATTTCTTAATAATAATCCCCCCACCTAATAAAATAATTTCATTTTTTAATGAATCATCAATTTCCCCACCTTCTAAATAAAATACTGCACTTTGTCCTAAAGCAATATTTTTTAATGGTTCTTCAAATTCAACTATTTTATTTTTAAGATCAAACTTGGCTCTTATTAAAGGTTGGCGATAACGACATCGAATTAAAACATTAATTAAATTTTTATCTTTCACGACTTTGTTAAAAATCTCATTAGAAACTAAAATATTTATTTTCTTTAATTTAATCCTTGAAGTGAATAAAAGATCATCTCCTTCTTTGGCAACAATTAAAATATTTTTCTTTTTATCCTTCAAGGCTAAATAATAAGGACCATTTGCTCGATTAATATTCAAACCATGCCTTTGTCCTTCAGTAAAAAAATAATAACCAGAATGATAACCTATTATTTTCCCTTGACTGTCTTTTATTATTCCTTTATAGATCGGTAAATATTCCTTCAAAAAATCTGATAATTTAATTTTTCCTAAAAAGCATATTCCTTGGCTATCTTTTTTGAAAGAATTCGGAAAGTTATTCCGAAAAGCTATTTCCCGAACTTCGCTTTTTAAATAATTACCTATAGGAAAAATGATATTTTTAATATTTTTTTTAGAAATTTGCCAAAGAAAATAGGTTTGATCTTTATTGACATCTTTAGCTACCGCAATAAGTTTTTGATTATTAAAATTTATTATTTTAGCATAGTGTCCGGTGGCTATTTGAGAAATATTCAATTTTTTTATAAATTCTAAAACTAAACCGAATTTAATTTTGCTATTACAAAGAACATCAGGGTTGGGGGTAAAACCAACTGAGTATTCTTTAATTGTTTCTAAAGTAATTGTTTTTTGATAATCTTCGCTAATATCTAAGGTATAAATAGGAAAATTTAATTTTTCAGCTACCAACCTAGCATCTAATTCATCTTGAGGATTGCAAAATTTAGAAATTTTTAAATGTAAACCCAACACTTCATACTTATTATTTAAGAGCAAAGCAGATACTGAAGAATCAACTCCCCCTGACATTAAAACAGCTACTTTTTGTTTTTTTATTTTTTTCATAAAATAAATTTTAAACCATCATTATTAGCGAGGCAATATGAGATAAAAAATTTAAAATTTATTTCAATTTAAATCAAAATGCAATTAATAATTGTCGAATCACCTAAAAAAGCAGTAACAATAAAAAAATTTTTAGGGAAATCAGTAATAACATTAGCTTCTTACGGTCATATTATTGATTTGCCTAAAAAAAATTTTGGTCTTTATCTTAAAGAAAATAAGTTAGAATATCGTTATCAAATAATTAATTGGCCTTTTATAAAAAAATTAAAATCGTCTCTTAAAAATTTCAATGAAATTTATTTAGCAACTGATCCTGATCGAGAAGGAGAATTTATTGCTTGGAGTATTAGTCAATATTTAAAGAAGAAAAAAATTTATCGCATTAGATTTTATGAAATTAGTAAACAAGCTCTCAGTAAAGCTTTAAATCAAAAAGATAAAATAAATTTAAATTTGGTTGAAGCTCAAAAAGGTAGAAGATTTTTAGACAGAATTGTTGGTTATACTCTTTCACCAATTTTATGGCGAGATAAGATTGGTAGATCAGCCGGTCGAGTTCAATCAGCAGCATTAAGATTAATTGTTGATCGAGAAGAAGAAATAAATAAATTTAAACCAGAAATTTATTATCAACTCGAAGTTAATTTTGGTCAATTTAAAGCTTATCTTTTAAATGGTAAAAAAAATTATTTTGAAAAAGACCAATATGAATATTTAAAAAACCTTGAACGAAATTTAAAAAATAAAAAATTTTTTCTTAAAAAAATAGATAAAAAAGAAAAAATTATCTTTAAACCTACGCCTCTTGATACGGCTCTTTTACAAAGAATAAGTTTTCTTAAGCATCATTTTTCTTCATCGTCAACAATGTTTTTAGCTCAAAATTTGTATGAAAAAGGAATAATTACTTATCATCGAACTGATAGTTTTAATCTCTCTCAAGAATTCTTAAAAAAAATAAAGGATTTTCTTCAGGATGAATATTCACCACCGAGAAAAGGGAAAAAAGGATTTAGCCAAGAAGCTCATGAAGCCATCAGACCAGTTTATCTTAAAAAAGATTTAAACTTAACACCTCAAGAAAAAAAAATATATGAATTGATATTTGATCACACCTTAGCCGCTTGTAGTTTAAATGCTATAGTGGAAAAGATTAATTATTTTATTTCTCCTGAAAAAAACGACAATTTAATTTTTCAAGCTGGGGGCGAAAATTTGATTCGAGAAGGATTTCTAAAAAATTATCCATTTAAAATGTCTTTTAAAAACTTACCTCCGCTTCAAGAAGGAGAAATTTTATTTCCTAGAAAATTAAATCTAATCGAAAAGCAAACAAAGCCACCATCTCCCTACACTGAATCAACGTTAATTAAGAAATTAAAAGACTTAGGTATTGGCCGACCATCAACCTATGCTGAAATAATTAAAACCCTATTGAAAAGAAAATATATTGAAAAAGTAAAAAATTATCTTAAACCAACAGAAAGAGGAATAAAGGTAATTGATTTTCTCAAAAAAGTTTACCCTGAAATAATTGATTTAAATTTTACTGCTGAGATGGAAAAAAAATTAGATCAAATTGCTCAAGGTGAATTAAATTATGAAAAATATCTTATCCATTTTTGGCAAGAATTAAAAAGTAAATTATAATTATCAATAATCTAAAAATGGTTAGAGTAAAAAGAGGAAAAATAAAAACTAAAAAAAGAAAGAAAATTTTAAAGTTAGCTAAAGGATATAAATGGCAAAGAAAGTCAAAGAAAAAATTTGCTAAAGAAGCAATCTTACATGCAGGGGTAAAAGCTTATCGTGGTCGAAAAGAAAAAAAAAGAAATTTTCGTCGCTTGTGGCAAGTTCAAATCAATGCTTTTTTAAGAAATCATAATTTAAAATACAGTACTTTTATCCATAAATTAAAAGAAAATAATATTAATCTTAATCGCAAAATTTTAGCTGAATTAGCTGAGAACTATCCTCAAATTTTAGAAAATATCATCGAAGAATTAAATTTAAAAAATTAGCCAGATTATTCTTTAAGCTATCAAAAATTTTTTCTAAATAACCTAGACGAAAGCAACCTAAACAATCTCCATTATAACTCACTTTCAGGAGCCAAGCATTTCGATTGCTCCCATTATAACCACCAATTAAATAACCGGCCTCGTAAGCTTCAACAATTGAAGAACCGAAGCTTATTTCATCTCTACTTTGACCTCCATAATATTTTATCCAAACTAAATCAAAATCTTTCGTAACTTTCATCAAACCTAAACTCCAATCGGAAAAAAACTTACCTTCCTGTTTTAAGGGTAAATAACCACTAATTAAAAAATTATCATTATAATCTAAAATAATATCTCGGCTATAGAAATAATTATTAATAATATTTTCCTTAATTACTTCACCATCATTTGGGTTAATTTTTCTCAAAACTATCTTAAATTTATTATCTTCTGGATCAAATAAGTTGCTTAAAGAAATAATATTATCATCTTTATCAAAAATAATCTTCTTAATTTCTTCTTTAGCGCCTTGTTTAACAAGATAACTTTTACTAAAAATTTTTGTTAGAGTAGAACTGTTTACTTTAATTAAATAAGATTCATTATTAATTTCACCACCTAAAAGATAGTTTTTATCTTCATCTAATAAAATAGAGTTAAATTTAGTATTAAGTAGATCTGTTTTACTAAATTCAATATTTAATGAATTAGGGTTAACCTTTAAAATTATCCCCCTAGGCGAAATATCATCTAAACGAAATCCTATAATTAGATAATGATTATCATCAAAAATAATATCTTTTAATTCACTCATAAAGTTTAATGAAGCTGATGTTAAAATATTTAAATTATTACTAAATTTGGCAATATAACCTATACTAAGAGATGAATTACTAAGAGATGGATTGCCTAGATTGCCTAATTCACTTTTATAACTTCCAATAACAACAAAATTATTTCCTTCTTGAGTAATCGATTCAAATTTATGATCTAAATAATTATCACCTAAACGATAGCTATTGGAAGAAATAATCTCGCCATTAGTATTAATTTTTGTTATCCAAAAAGAAGAAGGATTAAGCGAAAAATCTTTACCTACAATAACATAGCCATCATCAATTTTAATCATTTTTTCAATCGATCTATTTTTAGCAAGATTTTTCGAAAAATAATCATCACATTGATTAACTAAAATTTTTTGATTAATATTAACTAAGCGAGAAGTAAAATTTAGAGGGTAGCTATCAATAGCATAACTCGAAGTAGTAAAAGAAGCAATTTCACTAACACTAGAAGTAATATTAGAAAATGAAAAAATATTTTTAGTAGCAATATTGTATAGATTATTTTTGAGATAAAAAATATTATTTTCTGATAAAAATTTAATTAAATTAAAATAATACTTAATTTGTAAATTTGTAATTTCCTCAAAATAAATATTTTCCAATTCTCGGGCAAATATAACCTTAGATAAACTTAAGTATCTAGGACTATCTAATAAATTTCCCAGCAGAATATATCTTTTATCATCTAATTGATAAAAATTATTCAAAATTAAATCATCATTCTCATCGTAGGGAGTTATTTTAAATTCTTTCAATTTATTAAAATCTTTATCTAATTTTATTAAATAGTTTTCATTGCTCCTATTGATTACTAACCAAAAATTATTTTCTTTATCTTGAAAAATTTTTCTAATATTTATTTGAGAATAATCACCATTATATTTTTTAATCCATTCAATATTTCCTTGATAATCTGTTTTAACAAAATTATAGCTAGTAGTATTTAAATTAGTATCATAAAGAGAAGTAAAAAAATAGCCATTATCATTTGTTTGAAAAACAAAATTTATCCGTGGGGACTCATATAAATGATAAGAAGAAAAACTTAATCTTTGATAATGTTTTATCCATTCAAAATTATTTTGACTATCAAATTTTGCTAAAAAAGCAGGGGGTGTATTAGTAATACCAATTGAACCTAATAAAATAAAACCTCCATCTTCTGTTTTATTTCCACTATATAAACGTCCAAAGGGTATGTTATATTTATAATTTCCACCAGCTATAATTTCACCTGTCGAACTTGAAATGTTAATCAATTGAAAACCATTATTATTTCCAACATTTCTTACTAAATTAATATTTTTAAAATTATCTTCAGTAACAAAAATAGAATCTTCAAAAGCTGTACACTCACTAAAGCTACAATAATATCTCGCCCATTTAGGATTTAAATTTTGATTAATTTTAACTATAAACGAAGCTTTAAAATTAAGATCTTTAAAACTATAACTTAAAATATAATCACCATTATCCATTTGATGAACATAATTTAGATTGATTGGTTTAGTTGTTGTATTTAAAATAATTTCTCTGGCTAGTTTATAATTACCAAACTTGTCTAATAGAATTAAATATATTGAAGTTGTATTCGACAAAAAATTATTACCAATTAATAGATAATCCCCTGATTTATTGCGAAAAATATAATTTCTGGTTGGATAAAAATCGAATAATTTATTCCAACAAATGTCCTCTCCGATAAAATTACCCGGTAAAAGTCCTATGTCTACTCTGCTTTCACGACAGGATGTTAAAGTGGTTGTTCCATAAATAACATTAGCTGAAGTTCCAAAAGCTAATAAACATTTATTATTTCCCACTTCAAAAATTTCTTTATCGCTTCCCCCATCATTTTCTTCTTGACTCTTAAAATTTTTCGATTCAAATTTAGCATTAAGTTCGTATTCTTTTGTGCCACGCTTAAAAACATAAAGATAAAAATAATTTTTTTGAGCATTATCTCGATTTAGAGCATTAATAGGATCTATTGGTAAACTAGGTAAAGTATTATGTCCTTCACTAAAATTAATTGGCAACCAACCTTCACCATTAGGATTTTGAAGATTAGTTGATGAAGAATGTTGAATAATCTTCCAGTTTGTTCCATAAGCATCAGTAATAGTAGAAAAATTAAAAATAGCAATATTAAAGGGTAAAGAAAAATAAATAGAAGGGTTATCTTCATCCAAACCAGTTAAATCATATAATGGACCATCTAAGTCAGGTGAATCTAGGGTAGAAAGATAAGTATTAATTGCCCAAGATAAAGATTGTAAATCTTTTATTCTTTGCAAATCTCTATTCCTTTTCCCAATTTCAATAGGATTGATAAAATAAATAACTAAAGTAGCTAAAATGGCGATAAGAGAAATAATAATTAGAATTTCAATTAAAGTAAAACCTTTTTTCATTGATTGATAGTAATGTCCTCAATATTAACTTTAGGAATTTGACTTTCTGGCAAACGAGCATCCCAATTTAAAATAATGAACATTTTTGAACAAATTAGATTTAAATTATATAATCTATTACCTGGATGTTTTGCTAAATTAAAAATTCTATTATCACAAATAAACTTAAATTCTTTCACTTTATCACTATTTTGCCAATTTGAAGACGTAATATCAACAACAGAAATAAATTTAGGTGGATTAATCACTTCAATATAAATAGCATAATTTCTTCCTCTTTTACCGGTTTCTCTTTCGCCTAAAGTGGTTAAAGTAAAAGCTTCACCAATTTCGAAAATTTGATTATCGGTTGTAATTTTGTAGTATCTAAAAGAAGATTGTTGAGAATTGGGAAAAACTTTTATCGCTGTTGAAGTTCCTACACCTATTTCATTCACTGCAGAAATAGTATAAGTGGCTCCATTAGAAGGAATAATATAAGTATCAATATAATTCAAATTATCTGGAGTAACTGTAGCTATTAAATTAAAATTACTGCTGGTAGCTTTATAAATTCGATATTCTTTTATTTTTCCAAAGCCAGACTTAGGTGAATAATCTTCAATTTTATCAATAACAAGCCAAGCTCCGAAAGCACCTGTTTGTTTAATACTAAAACTTGGCTGAGGTAAGATAACAGCCATAAAACAAACTTCGTTGCTTGGTAAGCTTTCACCATTAATATAATTGGCTTTAACAATATAACAATATGTTTCTCCTGGAATTAAATTAGAATCTGTAAAATTTAAAGTAGAAGTAGAACGAGTAGCATAAGGAAAATCAGAGTAGCTACTTCCTTTAATTTTACGGTAAAGAGAATAATGTCTAATATAACCACTTTCTAATAATGGCGCATGCCAAGTAAGAATAACAGAATTATTACCTAAATTATAATTAAGATTTTGAGGAGAAATTTTATTAGGAAGGTAAATACTCAATAACGTAAATATAGAAGGTGTATTATTTTTAATAACTTCAATCTTATAATTATTATATCCCTTCTGATAGTTATAATCAACATAAGAAGTAGCATTAGTGGTAGCAATTTTAATATTATTACGATAAATAACATAATAATCTCTATTAAAAATTTCATTCCAAGTAAGTCTTATACCCATATCAGAAGTTAAACTATATTCAAGATTCAAAGTAGGTAAGTTGGAGAAACGAGCACCACATCTGATCAAACTCTTATCACTTTCACCAATTGAATTTATGGCTGTAATATAATAACAATAGTTAGTTTCCAAAACAGTGGAGGTGTCATTATAAGAAGTTACAGTAGTGGTAGCAATTAAAACAAAATTATTAATTTCGTTGGTTGAAGTTGAACGATAAATATTATATCTTTGAATAGGCTCACCGCCATTGTATTGAGGCCTAGACCATTCAAGTCTTAAATAACTCCACCCTATATCTCTTTGTAATTGTAAATTAACTGGTGGAGTTGGTCTTAATTTTTCAGAAGTAGTCGCTGAACAATGTTCATTAGAAAAATTACTAAAAATCATAGTATAACGATAACAATTATTTCCAGTTAAGGGTGAAGTATCAGTCGCATAAAAAGTATGATGGGCAGTCTGATTAAAAAGATAATTATCAGAAGAACTTGATCGATAGATATTTAATAATATACCTAAGGGTGAAATTTCTTGTAATTTGAAATAATTAAGAAAATTTTCAAAAGAAAGATAAATTGAATTCGTTCCTGATCGGGAAATTAAATAAAAATTATCGTTGGCTAAATTTAATTCAGAAAGATATTTTTTAGATAATTCAGCAGTACCACAAATATTAGCTAAATTTTCAAAGGAGGGAAATATTTCAATTAAAGAAAAATTATAATTACTAAGCAAAATTTTGGGTGATATTAGGTTGAAATTAGAAAGGTAATATTTGAAATTAGAAATTGATGGAAAAAAATTTAAATTGTTCAAAAAAATTTTTAAGTAATTCTTTTGATTTAGAGTATAAAAAAAGAATTGATCACTACTCGAGGAAATATTTAATGCTATTTGACTATAACCTAATTGTGGATAATATTTTGAATTTCCAACAATAAAATAATAATCAGGAGAAGAAATAGTAAAATTGTTAAAACTGTCATTATCCAACACACCAATTGTTTTAGAAAAAATGATTTCACCGGTAGAGGAAGAAATTTTAATTATCAAACCATCATAATTTATATTATTGTAAGAATTCGATCTGCCAACTAAAATATAATTTCCGTCATAATCTCTTTTTATTTTCGAAATATAATCATTTCCACCGGCTGAATACTTTTTCTGCCATAAAATATTACCCTGAAGATCTAAAGAAAGAACAAAAACATCATAATCATTCCTATCAAAATTACCGTAGCCAGAAATTAAATAGCCATTAGAAGTAGTAGTTAAAGAAATACCCAATTCATTGCCTCCAGCGTCATATGTTTTTTGCCAAATAATATTACCATTTTGATCAAATTTAACCAAAAGAATATCATAATCTTTTCTCAAAGAATTAGTATAACCCAAAACTAAATAGCCATTATCATTAGCTTTAATTACTTCCTGGCCAATATCATTTTTATTTCCACCAAAGATTTTAAATGTTTTCATCAAGCCCCTCTCGTTAAATATAGAGAAAAATAAATCATTTTCTCCCCTAGTAAAACTAGAAGTATAGCCAGTTAAGATTATTTCATTACCATCGATAATACCCGAAGTTAACTTATCATCCTTTTGACCACCAAAGTTTTTTGCCCAGATAACAGTAGAAGCATTAGTAGCTAATCTAACAATCAAGCTATCGTAATGATTATTGATCCTTATCTCTCCTCCTAAAAGATAATAAGAGGAAGAAGAGAGAATAAAATTAAAACTATTTTGGTGATTATTATTTGAAATTTTGCTTGAAATAGGTCTGCCTAATAAATCTAATTCTGTCAAAAAGGCGTTATATTTTTGAGTGTCATCATTATATCTCCACCCAATTGTTAAGTATTTATTATTATTTATTTTTAAAATATCGTTCAGATTGTTATTAAATAAAGTAATATCATAAACTTTAGCAAAGCATTGAGAATTATAATGTCCAACGATATTACTTTTAAATCCTAAACCGTTATTATTTTTTGCTCTGACATAGTAGTAGATTGGTGTAGAGACTATGTTAGTCATTGTGTAATCTGGGTAGTTAGTTAGGGTAGTCGTAGCGATTAAACTATAAGTTGAAGTCGGTGTATTAGTGGCTCGATAGATTAAATATTCATTAATATTATCTCCTTCATCAGAAAATGGTGGTTGCCAAAAAAGAAGAAGTTCTCCATTATATTGTTCTTCGCTCTTCAAAAATAGGGGAGCGTATGGTGTAGAAGAAGGCCTACCCATTACATAATTAGAAGGTATAGATTCATGCGTACAAAACTCACCCCTTTCTTGAGTTACATAATAATAATATTTTTTGCCATTAACCAGACCTGTGCGGATGTATTCATTTGTACCATCCACGGTAGCTATTAGAACATATTCATCGCCAGTAGATTCATAAATATTAAAAAAATCTTCACCACCTGAATAATTCCAAGTTAATTTTATTTTATTATTAAAGTTTTGAATTGTTAAATTTTGAGGTGGATCACATCTGACACTTTCTATAAAACAGTTATTACCATAACAATTTCTTTCAATATTACTTCTTTTACTCTCGCCAATTGAATTAACTGCTCGAACTTGATAATAGTAATCAATGTTTTCTATCGCAGAATAGTCATTATAAGAAGTAGCCGTTGTTGATGCAAGAAAAACAAAATTATTAAGTGATGAGGTTGAACGATAGATACGATAAAAATTTATTGAGCTACCTTCATTTGAAATTGGCGCTTGCCAAGTCAGCCTAATACCATTTGATAAAACGGTAGTTTCTAATTTTTGAGGTGGTAAAGAATAACCGCGCGGAGTGGTAGAAGAAAATACCGAATTTATTGAAATCCCAAATTGATTTTTAGCTTGTATTTGGTAGTGATATGTAATTCCATTTTCTAAATCTTGATGGGTAAATTTATAGTTAGAAGTAGGATAAGCAGGAAAATCGAAAAGGTAACGCCAATTATTTTCTCCTTCTTTTCTGTAATACAATAAATAACTATCAATCATTGAACCTCCATTATTTGTGGGAGGATTCCAGGAAAGAGTCACCTCTTTATTACCTGGAGTAGCTGAAAAATTCTGAGGTTGGTCTGGCCATCCACCAGGAACAGCACATCTTTGCTGACTAAAATTGCTTTCACCTACTCTATTAATAGCTGTAATTTTATAACAATATTTTTGACCGTTAATTAAGTTAGAATGTTGATAATATAAAATATTACCACTGGTCGTAGTAATTAAAGAATTATTTTCATTATAAATTCTATATTCAGTAATTTCGCTTCCGCCATCATCCTCTGGTTTTAGCCATAAAATAATTACAGTTTCTTCGTATGGATAAATATTATCAATAATTGGTGGCTTGGGTGGAGCAGTTGTTTTGACATAAACAGGAATAGTAATTGTTGGATAATTAGGATCATTAGTAGTAATTATTTGACGACAGTAAAAATTTTGTTTCGTTGAAGTAGGTTGAAGATTAAAAATTAAATTAGTTAATGAATTAGGAGGAATTATTTCGGATTGTAAATTAACAGTTAAATAAAAAGGACAAGAAAAAGAAGTCTCTTTATAAAAAAAATTGCCTAAATTTAAGAATAAATTATAATTACCAAGATTATTAATAGTAACAGTAGCATTTATATTTGAACCATTAACAATAGAATTCAAGATTGCACCTGGTGGATGAATTTTAATAAGCGGTGAAGAAATAAAATTACATTCAAAATCTAATGGATAGGGGTTATTCTTTTGAGGATCATTATGCCAAATAAAAATTGTTGTTCGAGTGGTGGTTGAGTTTTTCAGCGTTCGGCCATCGCAGGTTAAATTTAGTGTAGTTGTATTTTGAGGAGCGATGATGAAATTATTTTTATCTATTTTTAAAAAAGAATTAGGATTCGATTGAGTTAGTTGAGAAATATTTAAATAAGCTGTACCAGTATTAGCAATATAGATTTTAGTTGAAGAAACTTGACCGATAGGAATGGTTAAAGAAGATGATGAAGGATAAAAATAAATTGAAGGAAAAGATATTTGTTTTTTTAAATAACCATAAATTTGAGGAGGAATAATATTTAAATCAGAACCAACTTCAAATAATTCACTATCTCCACCATCATTTTTGGCAATTTCAATAAATTTTTGACATTCAAATTTGGAATTCAACTCATAACTTTTGGTATTTCTTTTAAAAGCATAAGAATAAAAATAATTTTTGTTAAAAGAATTAACTGGATCTAAAGGTAAAACATTAAAATGTCTTTTTGAAAGAGAGAGAAAATCAATAGGCAGCCAACCTTCGCCATTAAGACGAGAGGAAAAAATTGTTGATGATGGTTGAATAATCCTCCAAATTTTTCCTTCAAAAGAAACTATTGTTGAAGTTGCTGCTCTATCCTTAGGAATACTTAAAAATATAGTTGAACTAACTTCATCAAATCCTGAGTGAGAAAAATAAGGCCCATCTAAATCAGGGTTTTTAACCTCTGAAAGATAATGACCAAGAGCTGAATTAAGAGCATTAAGATCAGCTATTCTTTGGGTGTCGCGAGAACAACGAATTATATCTATTGGTTTAATTAAGGTAATAACAACTGATGATAAAATACCTAATGAAGCCAAGACAGTGATAAGTTCTATAAAAGTAAAACCTCTTCTCATTAGTTAATTTAAAAATTTGATTTTATATCAAAAATTATTAGAAAAATTTACCTAATTTTTATCGGCTATGTTATGATATAATAATTAATTATTAAATTTATTTACCTTAAACTCAAATTTAAAAATTAATATTAAATTATAAAAAATTTTAAAAATAAATTTAAATTAATATTTATTTATTAGCCGCCATCGTCTAATGGCCAGGACACCGCTTTCTCAAGGCGGAAATACGGGTTCGACTCCCGTTGGCGGCATTTTTTAGATGAGATACTTAATTACCACCTCTATTCCTTATGTAAATGATGATCCTCATATTGGTCATCTTTATGAATTTGTTTTGGCTGATATTTTTGCTCGATACTATAGAAATTTAAACAAAGAAGTTTTTTTTCTTTCAGGAACGGATGAAAATGGAATCAAAATTGCTAAGTCAGCTGTTGAAGCGGGAAAAAATATCAAAGACTTTGTTGATGAGAAATACAATAAATTTTTTGAATTAAAAGATAAATTTTTTTTAAGCTTTGATCATTTTATTCGAACTTCCTCAGAGGAACACAAAAAAGCAGTTTATAAATTTTGGCAGCTTTGTCAGGAAGATATTTATTTAAATAATTATTCAGGTTATTATTGTTATAGTTGTGAAGCTTATTATGACGAAAAAGATATTAAAGATTTGATTTGCCCTCTTCATAAAAAGAAGTTAGAAAAAATTGAAGAGAAAAATTATTTCTTTAAATTAACTAAATATTTAGATGAGATAAAAAATTTGATTGAACAAGAAAGAATAAAAATTTATCCTCAGGAAAAAAAATTAGAAATCCTAAACATACTAAAAGTAGGAGAGATTAGGGATTTAAGTATTTCTCGAGATAGTAAAAGAAGCTATGGTTGGGGAATTCCTGTGCCAAGAGATAGCCAGCAAGTTATTTATGTATGGTTTGATGCTTTAATCAATTATCTTTCAGGTTTAGGTTTCGGTAGTGAAGACGAAACAATTTTTAAAAAATTTTGGAATGAAGGAGAAATAATTCATTTTATAGGAAAAGATATTGTTAAATTTCATGCCATTTATTGGCCAGCAATGCTTCTTTCAGCTAAAATAAAAATTCCTGAAAAGATTGTTGTTCATTATTTTATTAATATAAAGGGTGAAAAAATGTCTAAAACAATTGGTAATGTTATTTCTCCTAATGATCTTTTAGAGAAATTCCAAGCAGAAGAAATTAGAGCTTATTTAGCTCATCAAACTATTTTTAATGATTGGGATTTTAATTTTCAAAATTTAAGGGATTTTAAAGAAGGAATATTAAAAAAAGAAATAGGAAATTTAATTTTGAGAATTTTTGGATTGTTAAAAAAAGCTCCTCTAAAAATAAATTTAAATAATAATTTATTGAAAGAAATTTCTTCTAAAATAAAGCGGGATTTTAATTTTTATATTAATAATAATTTTGAAATTAATTTAGCTTATCTAATAGCCTTTGATTTAGTTAAAGAAATAAATAATTTTATTGACCAGAAAAAAATATGGAATAATTTAACAGATGAAAATTTATCAACAATCATTATTAATCTATTTGAAATTTTAAACTACTATAGACCTTTAATGCCTCAAAAAATAGAAGAAATTATAAAAAAAATAGAGATTGATAATAATTTTTATCTAAATAAAGAGATAGATTTATCCCCCCTCTTTTAAAAGTTTTTGAGTTAACTGATAAACATCACCAGCGCCCATTATTAAACAAACATCATTTTTCCTAAGATTATTTTTTAAAAAATCTATTACTGAAGAGAAGGAATTAAAATAGAAAACATTCTTTTTATGTTGGCTAATTTTATTTACTAGTTTTTGTGAATTTACTTTATTAATTATTGATTTACTTTCTCTACCAGCTACAGTATAAATATCTAAAATTCCTACATAATCTGCCAAATCAAAAGCATCTAAAAATTGATTAAATAAATAATAGGTTCGATAATACTGATGAGGTTGAAAAATAATAAAAAGTCTACCATTTTTAGGTAAAATCTCTCTCGCTGCTTGAATGGTTGACTTTATCTCTGTTGGATGATGGCCATAATCATCAAAAATTTTTGCTCCGTGAAAATTGCCTTTATACTCCAATCTTCTCCAAATTCCTCTAAAATTCTCTAATGATTTCAAAATAAATTCTTTTTTAATTTTGAGTAATTGACCTACTTTAAAAGCAGCTTGAGCGTTACTTAAATTATGATTTCCTGGTACTCTTAATTTTAATTTAGCGCTATTATCTTTTAAAGTATAATAAATTTTTTTAATATTATTTCCTTTGATTATTTTTTGAGATATTTTTAATAATTTTCTTACTCCTGCATCATCTTTATTTACCACCAAAAACTTATTTTCACCCTTTAAATTCAAAAGAAATTTTTTAAATGCCTTAAAAATATTATTTTCATTTCGATAATAATCTAAATGTTCAGCTTCAATATTAGTAATAACTAAAATATTGGGATAATGATTCAAAAAACCAGCTTTGTATTCATCAGCTTCAATAACCAAATAATTACTTTTTCCATAACGAAAATTAGAATCTTCGCCCTTTAATCCAAAATTTTTAACTTTGGAACCGATAATTACTGTTGGATCTAATTTAGATTTAATTAAAATTTGAGCAATCATCGCTGTCGTTGTGCTTTTACCATGCATTCCTGAAACAGCAATAGTGAAATATTTTTTTGTTAGATTACCTAAGGCTTGAGGGTAGCTTAATAGAGGGAGATTTAATTTTTTTGCTTTAATTATTTCAGGATTATCATTTTTAATTGCCAAAGAATATATAACTAAATCTGTTTTTTGAGAAATATTAGAAAATTTATGAGAGTGATAAAATTTAATTTTTTTTAGTTCATCCGAAGAAAAAACATCGGCAGGATAGACAAGATCGCTACCAGAAATTTCATTACCTTGATAAAGATAATATTTAGCTAAAGCACTTATGCCAATTCCTCCTATCCCTATAAAATGAATTTTCATTTTAAAATTAAAATAAAAGAAAAATTGCTTAATGAAATAATAATTTTAAGAAAATAATTTAAAAATATAATGAGCTGGAGATTAAAAAAACAATTGATTTATGGCTTGATATTTATATTTATATTTTCTTTTCTAATAATAGGACTATTTATTCTTATTAAACCACCGCCCTCTTGTTTTGATGGGAAACAAAATGGTAATGAAGAAGGAATTGATTGTGGAGGACCATGTTTGCCTTGTGAGATTGTTAATTTAAATTTAACCAGCGAAAAACCTAAAATAATTTACTATCCTGATAATACCATTGATATTATAATAAAATTGAAAAATCCCTCATCTAAATATGGCCTAAAAAAATTTAAAGCAAAAATTATTTTGATAGGAGAAGATGTTAAAGCAGAATTTTCCGAAGAAAATTTTATTTTACCCCTTCAGACTAAATTCTTAACTTTTCTTAATTTTAAAAAGCCAGATTTTGAAATTAAATCTGTTAATTTAGAAATCGATTTTGATAAAAAAGATTGGCAAGAAATTGAATATCAAGAAACTCAAATTGAAATGTTAAATTACTCTTATGAAGAAAATAAATTTAAAGCTGAGATTGTCAATAATGACAATTTCCCCTACTCTGAAGTAGAAATTAATTTTATTATTTATGATATTTTTGAAAATATCATTGGTGCGCTTAAAACGAAAATAGATTATTTGGAACCCTTAGAAAGAAAGGAAATTATTTTAACTCTTCCTCCTCTGGTTAATCAAATAAATAGAATTGAAATGAAAGCTTATTACAATTTTTTTAAAGAAAATGAGAATTAATCTTAATATTTTTTTTGTCTTACTGATTTTAATGTTTTTTTCTCTTTCCACTCTTTTTTCAATTGGCAAGACAGATGAATTCATCAAAGGAATAATATTTTGGACAATAGGATTTTTGATTTTTTTATCTTCAATTTATCTTCGTTATACTAATTTTTTTCGCTATCCTCATTTTCAAATCTTATATTTTTTGATTATTTTATCTTTAATCTCCTTATTTATTCTTCCCTCTAAAGAAAGAATGTGGTTTTCTTTTTATGGCTTTTCTCTCCAGCCCTCTGAATTTGCTCGTCTTCCTCTTTTAATTTCTCTATCAATTTTTTTAAGTAAAAATTTTAATTATCTTAAAAATAATTTTTATTTTTTATTAAGCTTTTTAACAATTTTTCCTTTTTTCATTCTTATTTTCTTTCAACCAGATTTTGGGATGGTTTTTTTATTTATAATTACCTGGTTTTTAAGTGTTGTTTCATTTTTAAGATTAAAACAGATTTTTTATTTAATAATAATATTTTGTTTAATATTAATCATTGGCTGGCAATTTATTTTAAAAGATTACCAAAAAGAAAGAATACTAACATTTATTAATCCACATAGAGATCCATTAGGTGCTGGTTATAATATTAATCAATTAAGAATAACTATTGGTTCAGCTGGTTTTTGGGGTAAAGGTTTTGGTGAAGGCACTCAAGCAAAATTAGGATTTCTACCATCAGCGGAAACTGATTTTATTTTAGCCAGTTTTATTGAAGAAAGAGGTTTTTTGGGTTTTTTTCTTTATTCATTTTTAATTTTCATTATCTTAAAAACTATAATTTTTGAAGCTCAATTTATTAAAAATCCCCTAGGTCAAGTTTACTCTTATATCTTGACTATCCACTTAGGGATTAAATTTTTATTAACTATAGCGATTAATTTAGGCTTTTTCCCCATTATCGGTTTAGCTGTCCCTTTTATGAGTTATGGTGGTTCACATTTAATCACTGATTTTTTACTCTTATCCCTATGGCAAAATTTTAGATACGATTAAATTTGTTTTATAATTTTATTTAAAATGGGTTTTTTATTTAAACTTTCTTTAATAATATTTATTTTAGCTTTAATCACTTTTGTTTTTAGTTATTATTTAAAAAATAATTCCTCTCTAAAAGAAATTCAAGTTCTAAATCAACCTGGACTAAATTATTCATCAGAAATTACTCAAAATAATAAGGTTGATGATAATTTAAATAATCAAAATAACACTTTAACTTTTTCTCCTGGTCAGATTAAAATTTTAAACCCCGTAGAAGAAAAAAGAAAAAGAGTTAATGGGGATCAGAATAACCTAAAAACTAACCTAACAGAATCAGCCACAGAAACAGAAGAAAATTTTGAAGAAATTAAAGAAATAATTATTGAAGCAATTGAATTTAAATTTGAACCTAATATTTTCAGAGTAAAAGAAGGTCAACAGGTTAAATTAATAATAAAAAATAAAGGAAAAGTTCCCCATAATTTTAAAATTGAAAAAGAAAATGTAGTTTTTCAAACTTCTCTTATTGCTCCGGGAGAGGAATCTATTTTAGAATTTAAAGCGCCAACAAAAGGAGAATATGATTTCTATTCTACTCTAAGTGATTACAAACTAAGAGGAATGTTCGGTAAAATGGTAGTTGAATAATTATGTCTCGGGTGGGATTCGAACCCACGACCTAGCGCTTATGAGACGCTCGCTCTAACCTCTGAGCTACCGAGACAGCTTTATGATCATTAAAATTTATTAAAATTTTGTCTTTGTACACCTGCTAAGATTTTTTATCTATTTTATCAGTATTAAACTTTTTAAGAGCTTTATTAGCCGCATCAATTTCTGCTTCTTGTTTACTATTTCCTTCTCCAATAGTAATCAATTTTTCCTCTAAATATAAACCAACGATAAATTTCTTATTATGTTCTGGTCCTTCAGTTTTTATTATATCATATTTAGGTAAAGTTTTATATTTTTCCTGAAAATATTCTTGAAGTTTGCTTTTGGGGTCCTTATAAAGTTTTCTTTTTATTATTAGATCAATATCAACAGTTAAATATTTAACAACAAATTTATAAACAAAATCAAAATTAGTATCTAAAAAGATTGCTGCCACTAAAGCCTCAAGGCCATCGCTTAAAACGGTTTTTAAACCCTTCTTATCAATTTTTTGGTTATAAAAAATAAATTTATCTAAATTAATCTCTAAAGCAATTTCTGATAACCTTTCACGATTA
>JANXCM010000006.1 GCA_025060085.1 Patescibacteria group bacterium | reverse complement strand
TGGGCTAGTGGCTTTAATTAAACAGGCTAATAATAATTTAACACCCAGAGAGATAAAATCAATTCTCAGAAACACTTCTCGTTTTATCGCTAATAGATATTATTTTGGAGAAGGATGGGGAAGAATTGATGCTGTTAATGCTATTGAGATAGCCTTAAGGTTAAGAAATAATAATTGGCGACCACCTTATGCAATTTTAGAAACACCTTACATAGTTCATGGTAATCAAAATAATATTGTTAAGATTAAAGGTTATTTTGAAACTCCTAATGGTCTTAAAAACTTTGCTTTATACTATAAATTATCTAATGAATCAGAAGATAATTGGAAATTAATCTATTTTTCACAGAATCAACCAGAGGGTAAATTTGCTATTGATTGGAATGTAGAAAATATTAAAAGTGGTACTTATAATATAAAATTAATGGTTGAAGATATAAATAACATAAGATACGAAGATTTTATTGAACTAATAGTTAAACCATTTTATTTGTCTTTTAAACCACCACATTTACCACAGGATTTATATATTTATAAACCAGGCTTTGTTTTTGAAGTAGATAGTTTTTCTTATTTGCCTCCAAATTATTCTTATAGGATTAAAACTTTATATAAAGGAGAAAATGATATTAATTTTAATGAAATAGAAAACAATTCTATTGTTTATTTAAGTAATAGAAAAATTAATTTTAGATGGAATACTGATAATTTTGAAGATGGTTTTTATATATTAATATTAGAAATATTAGACACAGAAAGAAATGATATTATATTTAATCATTATGTTTTTAGAATAATTCTTACTAATCGATTATTAAACAACTATCCCTTCATATTAGACGAAATAAATTGCGGTGATATTGGGCCAGTAAGATTTACCATAGATGATATAGATAATGATAATATTAAAGAAATAATAGCAGTGTATATAAAAGAAGATTTAATTAATAATAAATTTGGTTATGAAATTAAAATAATTTCTTCTGAAAATCCTAATGTTATATCAAGAAAAAACGTGAATTATCTTAGAGATAATTATAATTTTATCACCAAAAGAAGGGATGGAAGAATCTCAGAGATATCGATAGACGATATAAATAATGATGGTGTTAAAGAAATATTATTTTCAATAGATTATAAAATTTATTTATATGATAGTAATCTAAATTTATTAAATTCTATTTCCTTATTTGATCTTTTTAGAAGATTCTCCAGCAGAAATCATCAACTTATAGCAATAGACGAAACAATTCCTATTGGGGATTTAGATAATGATGGTTATAAAGAAATAATAGTTCAAATAAGTGGATTTGATTATGATGTTGACGAAGAAAGGAGAGAACCTCTAAATTCTAAATTTTACAAATTAGTTTTTGTTTTAAATAGCGATTTAAGTATCAAGAGTGAAAATATTATAAGAACAGAAAATTGGGGCGATAGAGATTTTTCTCAAAGATCTAATTATTGTAGTAATTACCATTACTTTCAACTAAGTCGAAATAATCATAATGAAATAAATGAATATATTGGATTTGGTTCCCATTTATATCAATTAATTCCGTTATCAATAGGTGATTTAGATGGTGATAATTATAAAGAGGTTATAATAATTGACTCTTATCATAAAAAAGATAATTTGAGTTTAAATTATTCTTGTTATACTAAAGTATACTTACTAAAAGTAAATAGAAGAAATCCAAATGAAATTAATTTAATAGACTTAAGACGTGATAATCCTATTCTTGGATCAGCTCATTATAATAGGCCAACTATTGCTGATATAGATGATGATTATGGTAGAGAAATAGTATTGGGAATAAGCAATACCGAACCCTTTGATGATCCAGATTATAATAGATTTAGGTCAGCTGTTTATGTTTTAGATAAAAGAGGAAGGTTAAAACAAAATTTTCCAGTAGACCTTGGTATAAATTATAGGCTTAATTTTTATAATTTAGTTATTGACCATAATAATGATAATAAAAAAGAAATACTTTCGATAAGTAGCGGTAAAAATGAAAGGGCATATTATTACGATATAAACCTTAATTTAATAAATAATTTAGGAGAAAATAGATTTTTATTGAAAGACTCTTATCCAGATTATTCTGTTTCAGATAGGCCAATTACTTTTATAAATTATGCTGATTATCACTACGTATCAAATTTATTATTTAATAATGATTATGAAATACTTCAGGCTAATTATTATCGTGATTATTATTATTCTCTGATTTATTTTTATTATGGTATTTTTAATATAGAAAATACTATTTATTATACATATCCTCAGTATTATCATTTATTTAAAAATGAATCATATCCTTTAATATCCGATTTAAATCAAAATATGAAATCTCTATTTTTTATAAATGTTCCTTGGTATTATTCATCTTCTTTTAAAACCGATGAAGATGATGGTTCATTATATCTTTCATATGATACAGACTCACGTCTAATAAGAAAAGTTATCTTTGGATACAGATTAGAAACTCAACCAGATAATAATCTTTATAATTGGCATATTTTTGGATATGATAATAAGAGAACTAATTATATTACTAATCCTATTTACAATACTAATATGAAAGGAGAAATTATCAGTTTTGAACCAATTTATGACCCACGAAGAGAGCCACCTTATAGAAGGCAAAGAATAATAGGAGGAAAATTTAAAGTGATGATAACAAATAATGGTAGTACGACTTTAGATAGACCATTTTATATAAAATTAAATTTAGCTATTAATAGTAATAATTCTCCTCAGCCAAATATTACTTCAACTGAGGAATTAATAGAAATAATATTAAATCCTGGGGAGAGTATCTGGCGAGAATATACTTTTTATTGTTCAAGAAGAATGAATTTAATTTACAGTTTAGGACTTGAAACAGATTCAAGAAATGCTTATACTGAGATTGATGAAAGAGATAATAATGATTATAGAAATTTTACTCCTCCTATTAGATGTTTTGAACCAGATGAAAATTATAGATTACCCTTTGAATCTGATGTTTTAAGAGGCTCACCTAATGGCTGGCAAAGAGGTAATATCGGAGGCCAGAGAGATTGGTAGAATAAGTCATTAATTTTTATTATTTTAAATACTTCTCATAAAAATAAGTTAAGTAATATTTTAGATTGAAAACATAATCAAGAGTAGGTAATAATTTTATTTCCCTTCCCCCGAATCCTTTTTTGAATTGAGTAAGGCCGTACCAAGGATGTTCAGGACCTTTATCAGTTATTCCCCAAAAGTTATAAAATTTACAACCTCTTTCTTTTGCATCTAATATTATTTGCCATTGAAGTTTATAGTTAAGGGGTTCTTTAATTTTTATTGAAGCGCTATGATGATAATATGCAGACCATTCATTAAAAATAATTAAAGCTACAGAGTAATATTTATTTTCTACTTTACCCAAATACCAACTTGCTTGATTGAATTTAGAAAATATTTCAAATTCTTTTCTAATTAGTTCATAGCTATAAGGAACAAAACCCTTTTCTTTAGCTAGTTGAGCGTAAATTTGCCAAAAAATATCAATCTTCTCTATATCATCTGATTTTTCAATTATCAAATATTCTTTTTCTTTTGCCAATAAGATTTCTTTTCGATGATGTTCTGACATTTCACTTAAAAGTTCATCTTGAGATTTATTTAATTCTTTTATCCAGAAATTTTCACTTACAAACCAGCGAGGAGCAATTTTAAAACCTATTTTTAGTAATTCTTTTAAAATACCTTCTTCTCTTTCAATCAAAAAATTTGCTCTTAAAAAGGAATATTTTTTATTTAATCTAAACTCAAATATTTTTTTAATTATCGCCTTTATGATTTCACTATAATTATTATTAATTTCTTTGCAAATAATTGGACCATGAGGAATAACCAAAAAATTACCTCTTTTAGCTCTTTGGCCTATTATTTGAATTACAGCTATTAGTTTATTTTCCATAAATATACCCCATCTAAAAATTTCTTTATTCAATCCTTTTTCAACTTCACCCCATTCATAGTTTTGAAGAAAAGAAATTGGTTCTGCTTCGGAAATAAATTTTTGATAATCTGAATTTTCTAACTCTTCAATTTTCATTTTTATATTTTTTTGATTAATTCAGTTAGTAAGTGAGCATCCTCAATAGTAGTCAAAATATTGGTAGGTAAATTGTAAATAGTAAGAGATAAATTTTCCGCATTGGGACACATTCCATAATAGTAACCATATCTGTCTAATCTTTTTGTTAAAGGGGCAAGTGGTGAATTATACCAATTTCCTAAATAAATATTATACTTTTTTAATTTTTCAATTAATTTTGGGGGTTTGAGAGTAGTTAGAGGGAATCTTAAATAATAATAATCAGCGTTCCGATAATTTTCTCCATAAGGTATTAAACCTTCCTTAATATATGTTTTGCTTATTTTTTCTCGATGATCATTAAATTTGAAAATTTTTTTTAGTTGATGAATAGCAATCTTAGCAAAAGCATTAGGCATTTTTTTTATAGAATAATCTTCTGTTTCTCCTATTCTTTCCTTTTTTGAAATTTCTAAAACGCCTAAATTCAGTTTTCTTATTAAAGCTAATAAATATTTTCCATAAGATGAAAAATTTTCTCTTGCCTTGCCCATTATTAAGGAATAAATCAATGTTCTTAAAATAAAATTTTTTTTAGGATAATCCAATTTTTCATAAAAACTTCTAAATTCTTCAGCTAAATTTTTGTCATTAATTACTAAAACACCGCCAAAAATAGAAGAAATAACTTTTGATCTTCCAAAGCTAATTAAGGCTACTTTTCCAAAATTACCTAAGTATTGATTCTCAAATTTACCACCGAAACTATGAGCTAAATTTTCAATTATTAATATATTTTTATCATAAAGTAAATCTAAAATTTGATTGATATTATTAGGTACACCAAAAGTATTCTGTAAAATTATTGCTGAAATATCTAAATTTTCCTTTAATACTTTTTCTAATTCTTTTTTATCAAAATTTAAATAATTAGGAGCAATATCAACATACAGTGGTATACCACCAGCTTTAATAATCGCTTTTGAAACTACAAAACAAGTGAAAGCTTGAGTAATAACTTTTTTATTTTTAGTATAATAAGAAAGATAAAATTTTAAAAAAAACTCTAACGCTCCTCTTTCAGTGGTAAAAAAAAATATTTCTCCTTTAGGAAAAAATTTTTTCAACTCATATTCTAAAATTTCTATTTCCCTTCCCTCTATCAATTCTTTAGGATTTTTTATTATTTTTTTGATTAACTGATAATCATCCTTTTCAAAATTCGGGAAAAAATCAGGTGAAATTAAATTTATTTTCATAATTTCTTTATTTCAAATAATAACTTAAAAGGTATGCGGCCTAAAATTAAAATGGCTAAATTTGAAGTTTCAAAATTTTTCAAAATTTCATCTAATTTTTGATTTTGATAGATAATTATCTTTTCTCCTAATTTTTTTTCGAAAATTTCAGTATAATCTTCAAAAGTTAAAATCACTTTATCAAAAAAATTAAAATAATGGATTAAAGAGTAGTAAATATTTTCTGTTTCTTTTCCTAATTCTAATATCCCACCGAATAATAATATTTTATTTCCCTCCCATATTTTATTTAAAAATTCAATTTCTTTTTTAACTCCAACAACATTGGCATTATAAGAATCATTAATAATTAAGGGATTATTTTTTTTTATAATCTCAAATTGGTTAGGTAGCAATCTTAAATTTAATAATCTTTCTCTTAGTTCATAAGGTTTGATGTTTAAAAGAAAACAAACACCTAAGCAACCCGTTAAATTTTCTAAAAAATGGTTACCGATTAAATTTGTTTTTAATCTTTCTTCGCCCTCAGGATAAACGAAAGTAAATTCCGTTTCTTCTAGAGTAAAATTTTCGTCTTTAAAATAAAAATAGCTATCTTTTGAACCGTATAAATATTTATTTTTAAAATCAAAATTTTGATAAATTTTTTTTACCTCTTCATCTTGACCATTAAAAAAAGCTGAACCATTAGCAGGAAGATTAGATAAAATTTCAGTTTCTCCCTTTATCATTTTTTCAAAAGAACCGAAAGTAGCTAAATGTTGTGGAGCTAAACCTGTTAAGATAATCCATTGAGGGCTAAAAATTTCTACTAATTTTTTAATTTCACCCTCTTTTCTCGTTCCTAACTCTAAGACTAAAATATCATAATCATCTAAATTTTCTTTTAAAATAAAACGAGCTAATCCAATTTCTGCATTCAATCTCAGAGGAGATTTTAAAACTTTATATTTTTCTTCCAGAAGATAACTTAAAATTTCTTTTGTTGATGTTTTGCCATAGCTTCCTCCGATGCCGATAATTAATCTTTTGCTATCTTCTTTTTTCCATTTTTTAATTTTTTCTTTGGCTTCGGTAAAAATTTTTTGAGCGTAAATATAAGTTAAAATATTAGCAATAAAAAGAGCAAAAACAGTGATCGAAAATTGAATAGAAGAAGTTAAAAGCAGAATGATAATTGAAAGATCATTTTGAGTTAAATTTAAAATTTGGTAATTAATAAAGATAATTAAAACAGAAATAAAAATTCCTTTTAAACTCCACTTAATAATTCTTAAGCTGTTTTTTCTGAGAAAAATTAAAATAATTAAAGCAAATAATAAATAAACTAAATCAATGTCAATTAAAGAAAATTTACCTAATTTTAAAGAAAGAGATAAGATAATTAACCAGCTTATTAATAAAATTATTTCTCGAAAGCGAAAAAATATTTTGTAATTTGAAGGATAATCAAAATGAGCCCATAAAGATGGGAAAAAATAATCTTTTAATTGAATCAATCTTAAAAAATTTATACTTGAAATAAAAAAAATTATTAAACTAATTATTAAACTGACCATCGCTACTAAATAATTTTTTTAGCAATTTAATTATAATTTCTTCCTTTAGTAAGATTAAGAGGATCAAATATGAAATTATGCCCAGTGAAATTGAAAGAAAAAAATTTTCTCGGAAAATTAATAAAATTAGGACCATAAGAGTTGAACTTATTAAGGGCTTATCTAGACCATACCAAACGTTAAAATAAACGTATTTAGAGGTAATAAAATACCCTAAAAGAAAGGCTAAAAAATTACTTACTGTTGTCATATAAGCAGCTCCCATAAAATCAAAATGGGGAATAAGAATTAAATTTCCTAATACATTAATTAACAAAATTGCAAATTCGTAGAATAATAATTCAATTCTTTTATTAATAGCGATTAAAAATTGAGAGAAAATCATAAAAATTGAACTAGCAATTAATGATGGGATCAATATTTTTAAGGCATAATGAGCAGTAAGATATTCGGAGCCAAAAATTATATGGATTAAATTATGAGAAAAAATAAAACCACCAAATATTAAGGGTAAAATTAAGAGATAGCTTATTTTTATTCCAAATTCAATGTCATTTTTTAATTTTTCTTTATTAAATAAATTTTTTGAAAACATAGGCAAAAGGGCTAAAGATATTCCTGTAGGAAAAATTATTAAAAATTCATTAATTTTAACAGAAGAAGTGTAAATACCTACTACTTTACTTGAAAAATACCAGCCTAAAATAAGCGTATCAATAAAAAGAAGAAAAAGATAAAGAGCATTAGCCAAAGCGATTGGCCAAGAAGAATTAAAGTAGTATAACCAATTTTTGTAATTAAAAGTGAATTTAAATTTTTGGAAGTATTTAAAGATAAATAAATTACTTAAAATAAATCCTAGAAATATAGTAAATAAATAAGCTAAAGCCAAATTATTAGCATTTCTAAAATAGTAGAGAGAAATTAATCCACCGATAAAGAGGATAAGATTAGTTAAAAGGTGAAAAATGCCCTGAAGTTCACTTTTTAATTCTGCTCGATAAATAGCATAAGCAAACTCTCTAAAAATATCAAAGATTAACATCAAGGCTAAAATTGGTAAAATGGCCTTGGTGATAAAATCTTTAATAAAAATATTACCCAAAATTAATATTAGACAATAAGAAAGAAAACTTAAAATTATAGATAAGATAAAAATGTCATTGAAAATTTTTTGTTTCCTTTCTTCCTCCTTTTCTTTAGAAATTTCGCGAGTGAGAATAGCTGTTAGACCTAATTCAGGTAAAAAAGAGAAAATTAAAACAAAATTCATTGCTAAAGAAAAACTACCATATTCACTAGCACCCAATAGACGAGCAGCAAAAATAACTAATAATGCTCTCAAAATTCCACCAATAAATTTACCTAAAACAATCCAAAAACTATTTCTCAATATTATTTGTTGAGCAGTTAAATTTTTTAGAAATAAATTTATAATTTTATTAATGGTAACTGAATTCATTTACCTTTTTTTTAAAGATAATTATAAAATATTTATTTTTTTTGATTCATTAAGAGATGTTTTTTTAATTTTAATTTTGATCTTAAGCCTTGGAAGTATTATTAAAGATTTTTTTTCTTATAAAAAATTAAATAAAGTTTATTTAATTGAACTAATATTAGTAGTTATTTTGACTTTTAGTTTTACATCGTTGGTTAAATATTTTTATCCTTCAATTCGACCCTTTAACTACTTTATTTCCTTAAGCGAACAAAAATTAGATAGTTTTCCTTCTCAACATACCGCCTTATCTTTTGGAATCAGCTTCACTACTCTTCTTTCTAATCTTCAATTAGGAGTATTAATTTTAATTCTCTCTATTTGGATTGCTCTTTTAAGTTGGCTATCATTAAAACATTGGCCAATAGATATTTTCTTCGGTATAGTAATAGGCTTTTTTACTTTCCTTTTAACTTTTTGGATTATCCAATTTTTCTTTAGGTTTTATATTAAGAAGATTAAATCCTAATTCTAATGTTTTCTTTA
The DNA here is from genome assembly GCA_025060085.1 of Patescibacteria group bacterium. Lineage (GTDB taxonomy): Bacteria > Patescibacteriota > Minisyncoccia > UBA6257 > HR35 > JANXCM01. Next base: position 11,792 of record JANXCM010000006.1, on the reverse strand, counting down.
TATAATTTATAAACAATATTTTAAATCTTATTTCCTTAGGCTCTCCTGTTAAAATAATTTCCTTTTCATAAAAACTATTTAATTCTTCACTTAATTTCAATAAATAACTAATAACCAAATTTTGTTTTAAACTTAAAGCAGCATCAAAAACAACGGCAGAAAATTGATTAATTCTTCTGAAAATTTTTTTAAAATTATCTTTTTGAATTAAGTAAATAAAGCTATTCCCTAAATTAGTTTTGATATTTTTTTTATAGTCAAATTTAAAATTTTTTTCTTTTGCTTTCTTTAAAATTTGGTTAAAACGAGCATAAGTATATAGAAGATACCAAACTTGATTGTTAATATTTTCTTTTTTGACTAAATCAATATCAAAATTAATAGTCATTTCTGGAGAATATTTAGCAAAATAAAATCTGATTGGTTCAATCCCTGTTTCTTCAATGAGATCATCTAGAGTAACTAATTTTCCTTTTCTTTTCGACATTTTAAATGGTTGGCCATCTTTTAATAAGTGAACAATTTGATATTCTATTAACTTAAGTCTTTTTGGTTCAATTTTAAATATGTGCTCAAAAGTTTTTTTTAATCTTCTTAAATGATCATGATGATCAGCGCCAACAATCATAATTGAATAATGAAACTTTCTTACAAAAAATTTATCATAATTGTAAAGAATATCAGAGAAAAAATAAGTTGGTTCCCTATTTTTTTTAATTAAAACCTCATCTTTTTCTTCACCAAAAATTTTTAAATTTAACCATAAAGCTCCTTCACTTTCATAAATTAATTTTTTCTTTTCTAAAATTTGAATAACTTTCTTATCTAAATTTTTTTTATATAAATCAGTTTCAAAATAAAAATTATCAAATTGAGTTCCAAACTTCTTTAAGGTTTTCTTTATTAATTTATCCAAAATATATCTGATTAAATAATCTTTTAATTTATCCTCTGTTAATTTCAGTAAAATGTTTTTATTTTCTTGAACTAATTTACTTAAATATTCTCCCTGATAGAAATTCTCTTCATAAGTTAATTTACCAAGATGATATAGAACAGAGCGTATCAAAAGGTCAATTTGATTACCTCTATTATTTACATAATACTCCTTCGTTGTTCTATAATTCGAAAATTTTAAAATATTAGCTAAGATATCACCTAAAACTGCTCCCCGACCATTCCCTATATGTAAAGGACCAGTTGGATTTGCTGAAACATATTCAATAATCAATTTTTTCTTTCTGCCTAAATTATTTTTTAATAAACTTTCTTTATTTAGAAGAACTTTTTTAAAATCCTGAAAAAAATATTTTTAATAAAAAAATTTAAATAACCATTAAAAATATCAACATTTTTAATAAGAGGAAATTTTTGTAATTTGGTCTTAATTTTTTCAAATATATCTTTAGGGGTCGTTTTTAATTCTTTACTCAAAAGAAAAAGAAAATTAGAATAATAATCACCATAATTTAAATCTTCACAAGGAGAAATTTTTAGATTATTCCTTAAAAAATTAAAATTTTTTCCCAATAATTCTCTGCCTAAAATTTTTAGATTTCTTTCTATAATTTTAGCTAACATTTTTTTTCAAAAAGTGCCAAATTTTAGCATTATTCTTAAACAATTGACCCATTTTTATCGAAACTATCTCACTAATCTCAGTAGGATTATTTTTTAAAGCTGAATTTATTAAAATAAAAGGAACAGGTCCAAATTTATGTTGACCATCTTTAATACTGGTAATATGATCACCCGTAATAACAATTATATCTTTTTGAATTAAATGGAAAATATTTTTAAAAAATTTATCAAATTTTTCAAAGAATTCTTTCTTACCCTTGAAATTTCTATCGTGACTAAATTCATCCGCTTTTTTAAAATGGCAATAAATAATTTGGTAATTTTTATAAATTTTGTAAAGAGCTTTTTTAACATTTTTAAATTCATCTTCAATTTTTTTAGGATAATCAAGATCATATTTTTTAAAACCAACACTTAAACAAGTTCCTTTATCTACGCCATTAGCAGCGACAATAATTCCATTTTTAAATTCATATTTTTCAAAAAAATTTTTTAATTTCAAAATTTTATTACCTGCTTCTCTGATTAATAAACAATTAGTTTCCATTAAGCCTTTCCTTTTTCTTTCTTGATTTATCTTGCTTTCACTTAATTTTTTGTAAACCAATTCTAAAAATTTATTAATCAATTTAGATGTTTTAATTGTTAGACTATCCTTACTTAGAGGTTTAATTTTCTTTAATCTTTTTTTAATAACATAAGGATCGTTTTCTGAAATTTTGTCAGATAATTTAGATTTAAAAATTAATACTCCCCTATGTCCCGAAGTGTGATGAAATTTAAATGGTATCTCAAATTCTATTTTATTTATTTCTTTAACTAATTTTTTAAAACCAAAAATATTTCTCCCTGCTCTTCTATCTATTACTCTTAAATTTTCATCTATAGTAGCAAAATTAGCTCTAAAAGCTAACCATCCATTTATGAATTCTATATTACTTCCAATAGCTTCATAAGGTCCTCTTTTAAATTTTTCTGAATTTATCTTATACCCTAAAATATGTAAATTAGCTATCCCACTAATACTAAAGTTTCCTTTTTGTGGCCAATAATTTTGTGGAACAGGATAAATATGGGAAAGATGAATATTATTTTTAATACTATTTAAAAATTGTTTATTGGCTAATTTTAAAGGAGTAAAATTATTAGAATAATCAGCTAAGCCGTCAATAAGAAAAAAAATTATTTTCCTCATAATAAAATTTATTATAAAAGAAAATAAAAGAAAAAAGGGGATCAGTTCATTTGGCAAAGGGATTAAGTGAGCTTATCAGAATAATTCACTTTCATCGAAATTTATAATGAAAGACAATTTCAAATATTCCGATTGCCAAACGTCGCAATCCCCTCTAAGACAGCATGAAATTAATGCCCTGCCTTGTTTTTGGGTGGCAGGGTCATAATATAGTATTTCTGCTACCCGATGAAAAAGACATTGACTTTCTACGTCGCCTAATCCGACGCAGAAATCAATGTCATTCTCTTCGCGGAGAGTGATAAATGCTGTTCCCAATCTAGGATTAAGACACAAAATCAGTCGCCTGTTCATACTTCACCTCCTTTTAGTGTTCAGTACTTTTAATTTTAAACAAAAATTTTGTAATTAAAAATAGAGGTGATAAAACTTGAACAACATTTTTGATTATCTACTTCTAGGGGATGGTAATATAGTAGCTCCCGTGGAAGAGATTGAAGACTTTTGTTTAAAGATCAATTGTAGATTTCTCGAGAGGGAAAAGAGTAACTTTTATATCTATTTATCTCCCGATGGAGAAGAATATATTCTTCGCATAACTCCTTGCTTAAGGGAGTTATGCGATAATCATGCTATCGAAGAGGGATTTATCAATATTTCCGAACTAAAACTCCTCTTCGATGATTCTTAGTCCATCAATTTTCTGATGGACTTTTTATTTTTTCAGCAATGGCAAAACATAAATCTCTTATTTCTTCTATAAAAAATAATTTTTCTTCTAAAGTCATTTCATTGTAATTTTTTGATCTATTAAACAATTCTTCAAATTTTTCTCTAAAATCATTATCATTATAAAAAAGCTGATATGTTTCTATAATTTGAAAAATAGGAAAGAAAACATTTACTCTTAATCGATTATTTAAAAACAAATTTTTTACCTTACCTTCAGGTAGAAAAGAAATAAATTTTCTTCTTTGGTTATGATTTTCAAATACATCTTTAACTATCGAAGCAGACAAAAAATTAATTATCGCTGTGATTAATAATAATAATCTTTCATCCTTTATAGTCTTTTTTAAATTTTCAAGTTCTTCAATTATTTTTTTATCTTCTTGGGAAGGAGCTATAATTTCTTGGAGGTATTTTTCATACTCAATATTATTGTTAACTTTTGCTTCTTCTTTTTTCATCTTAAACCAAAAAGTTTTAGACTATTTTCAAATAATTTCTCTGTTAATAAATCTCTATTCATTTTCAATAAATTAGCTAAAAAATTAAATATTATTATTAAATTTTCAGGTTTATTAGGATAAAACCTAATTTCTTCTGTATGAGTTTGATGTTTAACAAATGTTTTTAATGGTTCAGGTAATAAGAAAGGTGAATCAGTTTCTAAAACAATTAAATTTAAAGGAACTTTTTTAACAAAATTTTGTTTATCTTCACGATAGGTTAAATCTCCATCAAAGCCTAAATAAATGTTTTTTTCTTTAGCAAATTTTAAAATTTTTTCATCTGGTTCAGTACAATGAAAGACAATTTTCCCTCTAAAAAATTCATCCCATTCTTTTTTTAATACTTTTATTATTTCTTCACCCATTTCCCGATTATGAATAATCAATGGTTTTTTATATTCTTTAGCTAATTTAATTTGAAGAAGGAATAATTCTTTTTGTAGTTTCAAATTACTCCTTTTTTTATCTAACCCAATTTCACCTACAGCTATTACCTTTTTTTCCTCTAAATACTTTTTAATTTCATTTAAATCCAAAATTATCTCTCTTAAATCTCTTTTTATTAATTCATTAGGATGAAAACCTAAAGCACAATAGATATTTTCGAATTTATTTGAAATTTCTAATGCAGTTAAAGAATCTTCAAAGTTAGTTCCTGGAATAACAATATACTTTACTCCATTTTTTTGAGCATTTTCAATAACTTCGTTATAAATTTCTTTTAAGGGAGGAATATTTAAATGACAATGAGTATCAAATAATTTCATTAAAATAATTATAAATTCTTTATCTTTATTTTTGTTATCATTATAATATAATTTTTTTAATGAATAGACAGTTTAGCTTTGAATTTTGGGGATCTAATCCTGATGAACCTTTACCAGGATGGGAAAAATTAACAGTTTATGAACAAGTTCAAAAACAACCTGAATTTGTTGGTTATGATCAAGATAATAATTTTGTAGTTGATTTTAGAATAATTAATAGACATAATGTTGAATTAGTTAAAAGATTTATTTTTGATCAAAATGGAAGATTAAGGACAAAAGTTATAGAAGCTGAAGGACCTGTTAGTGTAAATATTATTGATAATTTTGATATCTATACCGAAATTTCTCGTCGTGGTTTTCAAATATTATCAAAAAGAGCCAGAGCTATTTATCAAGAAAGAGCAAGAAGAAGCCAAATTAAAGATGACAATCCTGATCAATTAAAATTAGATTTCTGAATCAGTTTTATAAATTTTTTAAATAATTTTTCCTTGGAAACGACTAAATCAAACTTATTTAACAGATTATCATAAAATTCACTCCATTTGTATTTTTGCCCATTGAATTTATAAATATTTGCTCCACTTTCAGTAGCAAAAATTAAACCAGCAGAAATATCCCACAAAGAAATTTTAGTAGTGTAATATATCTCTGCTCTTCCTAAACCAATCCAAGCTAACTCTAAAGCAGCTGATCCTAATTTTCTTAATTCTTTAACATTAGGGTAAATATTTTTAAACATCTCCCCTAATTTTTTTCTATTTTTTTCACTTCCTTCACAATAAATCACATAACTTTCTTTTAAATCTTCAATAGGTGAAAGGTAAGAAATTTTTTTTCTCATTTTTTTATTTAAATCATAATGATAAGCTCCCTTATTTCTGATAGCAATAAATCTTTCTTTTAAAATGGGTGCTTCAATAACACCGAATAAAGGTTCTCTTTTATACCATAGAGCGATAGAAATAGAGAAAAATGGATTATGATTAACAAAATTTCCTGTTCCATCTAAGGGGTCAATTATCCAGAGGTAGTTAGATTTTTTATCTACCAATCCTGTTTCTTCTGTTAAATAAGAATGAGAATTAAAATTCTTTTCAATAGATTTTTTAATAATTTCATCAGTCAGATTATCATAAAAACTTTTAATCTCTTTAGATGTTCCTCTAATAAACGGTTTTTCTTTTCTAAAAATTTTTTCTAATAAATTTCCAACTTTTTGAGCTATTTTTACTGAAAAATTTAATAAATTGTTCATTTTTTATTCTTAATTATTCATTATAATCTCTTTCAAAGATTTGTTTAATAATAATCGATAAAACTTCATCTCTTTTAGGTAAAAATATTATTCCCTCCATACTTTTAATAAATAAACTACCACTTTCAAAATCTGAAATTTTCCAATTAACTAACCTAATATCATATTTTTCTTCATCCTTTTTTCTAACTACATCTAATTCTTTTAATAAGCTTAAATATTCTGGAGGAGCATTGTTATAGATAATTCTTATTAATTCTTCAAGATCCATTTTGATTTTATCTATCGTTCTATCAGGTTCTAATTGAAAAATTTTATTAAGATATCCAAAAAATGCTTGGTAAAATTCATAATCAGAAACGCCAAATGGTAAAAAGTGTAAACAAAACAATCTTGATTGTATTTTTCTCTTGTAAGGATTATCAGTTAATTCATCTAATGCTAATAAATTAGGTATTATTTCTCCTGGTCTTTGATTAAGAATAGAAAAGTTTAAAATATAATAACTTCTATCTAAATTATTAAAAATTAAGCTAATTATAAAAATAAAGGCATTTAATAATTTATTTAAATTTTCTAAAATTCTAGGTTTAAGATATCTTTCTGGTAATCCAATATTAATATGAAAGCTGTTATACAAATTTACATAAGGATTATTTTGACAAAACTCCGGATTTAATCGACAAAGTTCATCAATTTTTTCAAAAAGTAAATAGTTTAATTTACTTATTACAGCTATTAATTGAATAATATCATCAACATTATTAGTAATAGGTGAGTCTATTTCTAATAATTTATGAACATTTAAAGATTCAATTTCAATTCCATAAGAAGGAATTTGGGAATTTAAATCATTTTTTTTATTTAATAGCTGATTTATTTCTCTTATTAGATTTTCGTATTCACAAAATATATAATAATAAGAGGCATTTATTTCTTTTAAAAAATCTTTGATGGTTAAATATTTGTCTAAATGAAGAGAAAAAGCATAAACTAAGTAAACATAATAAATAGGATTATTTTTTATTTCTTCAACCATGAATAAATCACCTATTAAGTCCCTAATTGATTTTTCAAATAAATAATTTTTCAATAAAATTTCTAGAATATTTATGAATGCTGAATAATCAGAAATTAAGCTAATAAAATCCTTATAATTTTTTATAGTTATTTTTTCATCATATTCGTTATAGTCTATTGAAACCCAAACTAATCTCATAATAGATTCTATATTTTCATTGTATTTTTTTATTTTTTTTATTATTTCTTCAATTTTTTTTGGTTCAATCCTATTACTTATAATAAATAATAAATCAAAACAGAAATCATTTTCTCTAAATAATTCAAATCTTCTTTCAAAGAGGGTTAATAAAAAATTTTCAATATTTTCTTTTTCTAACTTTTCTAAAAAATCCAAAATTTCTTCTTTTCCTAAATTAACAATATTTGCTATTGTATTTTCTAAATATTCATTTCTTTTATTATCAGGTGATAAAAACCCCCTTTCCATTATATTTCACTATATTTCACTAATATCCCGAGGAGAAAAAATATTGAAAATCCAATCAATTAAGGTTTTTATTCTATCTCGCCAAGAAATCATTTTAGAAAGATAAACTAACTTCCACAACAACCATACCCACCAACCAGCAATCACTATATTTTTTATTTCACCCACTGCATAAAGTTTTCCTAATGATAAAAGATCTCCTTTATGTTTATATATAAATTTTTTTAGATATTTTTTATTTATTATGGCATAAATATTATAAGCAACATTATTAGCTTGACTAACAGCAACTTGAGCTAATTGAGGAAGTGGTTTTTCTTTTTGATAAAAGCAACTACAATCACCAATTACAAAAACTTCAGGATAATTACTAATTTGTAAATATTCGTTAGTAATAATTGCTCCTCTTTTATCTTTATCAAAATTACCTATTATCTCCACCAAATTAGGTTTTACTCCCGCTGTCCAAATAATATTTTTAGTTTTTATTATCTGATTATTATCTAATTTGACATAATCTTCTCCAATTTCTAAGCAACCTTTTTCTAATAAAACTTTCACTTTCTTTTTTTCTAAAACTTCCCTTACCTTTTCTCTTAATTTTTGATGAAATTGAGGAATTAATTCTTTACCTTTTTCAATGAGGTAAATTTCTGTTTTTTCTATTAACTCTTTAGGATAAATTTTAGAGAAAGTTTGGAAAAAATAATCAGACATTTCTGCCGATAGTTCTACTCCGGTTGCTCCTCCACCAACGATCACAAATGTTAACATTTTTTTTATTTCTTCTTCATCTTTGTAAATACTTGATTTTTCAAAGTTTTCAATTATTCTATTTTTTAGTTTTATAGCATCATCAATGTTCTTTAAAGTTAAACTATACTTTTCTGCTCCAGGAAGATTGTAAAAATTTGTTGTTGAACCCAAGGCGATAATAAGATAATCATAATCCAAAATATGGTTATTTATATGAATTTTTCTTTTTTCCAAATCTATTAACTTTACTTCATTATGGATGAAATCATAATCACAACATTTTACTATTTCTCTAATTGGTTCAATTAAATTATCTATTGATATTCCCCCAGTAGAAAATTCGTGAAGCAGAGGAGTAAAAAGAAAATAATTTTTTTTGCTAATCAAAGTAATTTTCACATTTTTATTTTTATGAAATTTTTTATGTAAATTAATTAAAGAATATACACCACCAAAACCACCACCTAAAATTAAAATTTTTTTTTGGTTGTTCATATTTTTAAAGTAAGGAAAAAATTAATAATTGCAATACTATCAACGATAAAGCAATAACTACAAATATTTTTGATAATAAAAATTTGAAGATAAATTAAAACTAATCCTACAATACTACCAAGTAAACTATATAAGATTAAAAAATTTTTGAAAATTTTAGATTTAATCATTTTTAAGAGAAAAATTAATAATAAATATAAAGAAAAATATATTAACCCTATTAAAGCCATAGGAAAACCATATATTTCACTATATTTACTTGTTAAGACAATATCACACTTTGTTCCAATAAGACAAGAAGGCAATCTTTTGTTATAATGTTCAAAAGTAAGATAAATTGATATTATTAAGGCAATAATTGATAAAAAAGCAATTAAGTAAATAAATTTATTTTTTAACATCTTGAATTTTTTTTTAAATTAGATGAATATTATAACAATAAAATCAATTAAAAATAAAGAAATTATTGATATCACAGATAGGATAAATGTTTTTCTTAAAAATTCTAATAAAAATGAAGGGTTAATATTTTTATTTCTTTTACATACCACTTGTGCTCTAACTACAGCTGATTTAGATCCTGGTGCAGAAAAAGATTATTTAACTACTATTGAAGAAATCACTCCTCAAGCAAAATATATTCATCCTCACAATCCAGATCATTTTCCCGATCATTTTTTTTCTTCTCTTTTTGGCACTTCCCTTTTTTTACCTTTTGAAAATAAAAAATTAATTTTAGGAACTTGGCAAAGAGTGATATTAATTGAATTTAACGGTCCCAGAGAAAGACAAATTTATTTAAAAATTATTTAGAGAAAATAAAAAGATAGTTATCTCTAACTATCTTTTTTACCGGTTTAGGGAGCGTCTTGGCCCCCTAAACCGTCGGGTGCGTGAGGGGGGGTATGGAGGTAGTATAAATGCTATTAAAAATTTTAACATAAAAATTTAAAATATTTAAAATAAATTTTAATTCTTTTTCTATTCAGAAATTACCGTAAAAATTCAATTTTTTAAATAATTTGATTACTCATATATATCAATTTTTTCCAATAATTTCTTTATTTTATTTATTCTTTCTTGAATTAAATTTATTTCTTCCCTTGACTCCCGTTGGTGTAAAAGTCTTTCTCTTAATCTTATTTCTGCTTCTAATGATGATAATAAACTTTTTATTTGATCAATAAAATATTTTAAGACACCCCTTCTTACTGATATTTGGTTGTAATTTTCTACTACTCGCCAAATAATGTTTTCTGGTAAAGAAATTAATATTAATGGTAATCCTCTTAAATTTAATACTTTAATTACTCTTATATTTTCCTTATCTAAATTAATTCCATATTTTATATAAGCTCCGCTCCCAGTATTTTCTTTCACAATTTTTCTATGTTTTTCAAAATATCTTTCAGTTGACTCTATAGTTGCTACTTCATCTAAAGCAGCTATTATTTCACCTGATTCCTTATCAATTATTATATTATCAACACCATTAAAAAAATCATCATATTCTGATGTTCTAACACAGATTAAAGAACCAGAACATAATTCATTAAATATAGCTGTTTTTAAAATTTCTAAGGCTTCTCCAGCAGTTATAATATCATCTTTTTTTTCAAAAGTTTTCTTTTTTTCTTCTAATTTTGAAATATCTTCTTTTAATTCATCCTCATCAACTAAATGATTATATTCAGAAATATTAATTCTTAAATTTCTTTCAATTGGTAGTTCTGAATATTTACTTTCTAACGAATCAAATGTTATTTCTTTAATTTCTTGTAATTTTCTATATCTTTCTTTTATTCTTTCGATACTTTCTAAATATCTATGTGGATCAACCATTAAATAAATTTAAATTCTTTATTTAATTATAAATTATCTAATTTCATAAATTATATTGATTTGAACTTTTAATTCTTGAGAACCAGCCTGAATTGTTGGTTCCTCTTTATTCATTATTCTTTCACCTCCGTAACCTGCTTGAGAAAAAATAGGTATCGGAGAGGGTAATTGTTGAGATTCACTAATATTTACAATTTTTCCTAATCTAAAACCAGCAATTTTAGCAATTTTTTTTGCTTTTTCTTGAGCATTTTTAATAGCTTTTTCTCTTGCTTTTTCTAAGTAAATCTCTTGATCATCAATAATAAAGTTAGGACCAGAAACACTATTTGCGCCATAGTTTACCGATCTCTGTAAAATATTACCAACCTTTTTTAAATCTCTAACCTTAACTACAATATTTTGATTTATTGAATAAGCAACTATTTGATAAGGAGATTTTTGATAATCGTAAACAGGATTTACTGAATAATTTTCTGTTTTTATATCTTTTTCTTCAATTCCCTGCTCTTTTAAAAATTTAATTATTCTATTTATTTTTTGAGTATTTTCATTTTCAATTTTCGATAACTCGCTACCCTGAGTAATCAAACCAATTCTTATTTCGGCAATATTGGGAACAACTTCGACTTTACCTTCTCCAGTGACCGTAAATGTTCTTGAGAATTTATCGCTTGTGGGATACTTATATACAAACCAAAAGAAAATCACAATAAATAAAAAAAGGCTTGTAATTATTGAATTTCTTAATATTTTATCCATTTATTAATCTTTAAAAATAATTATTTATTTAATAACGACCGTAAATTTAATTTATATTTTTAATAATTTTTTAATTCAAAATTTTTAATATTATTTTATCCTAAAAGATAAATTTTTATCTAATTATTTCTATTACTCTATTTACAGGAATTTTAGGAGACATTGTTTTAATATTTTTAGTTTTTAAAATCGAAGGTAAATAACTTTTATAAATTATTTTATGGTCGTCTAACCAATAAATATCTAAATCTAATAAAGTATTTTTATTCCAAAAATACCTAACTTGTTTATCAGGGAAAATAAAAATCATCCCATCAAAATCTACTGGTTTTTTTACAAACATCAATCCTTTTTCCCACTCAACAGGTTCATCAGCGATTAATAATTT
>JANXCM010000067.1 GCA_025060085.1 Patescibacteria group bacterium | reverse complement strand
ACCTTTATAAGCAGGATTACCACACATTGCATCTTCTAACTGATCAGCACGGAAGCGAGCTTTACATTCTCGGCAATCCACCATTGGATCAGTAAAATTTGCAACATGTCCTGAAGCTTCCCAAACTTTAGGATGCATCAAAATGGCAGCGTCAATTCCTTCAATATCTTCTCTAAATGTCATTGACTGCCACCATTCTCTTTTTATATTATTCAACAACTCAACACCAAGGGGACCGTAATCCCAACATCCATTAAGTCCACCATAAATTTCAGATGATTGAAAAACAAATCCTCTTCTTTTTGCAAGAGATACAATAGTTTCAAGGGATACGCTCAATCTTACCTCCAAATTTGTTATAGTTAAAACTAAAAATAATAAATGAAGTTACCACTTTAAAACTTTATTCAATCAAACACTTTCAAAGAATTTTGGTTAATCATTTATCAAAAATATCTTTCAAATCTTCAAGTGATTTTAGATTTCTTTCTCCGTCTAAAA
>JANXCM010000066.1 GCA_025060085.1 Patescibacteria group bacterium | reverse complement strand
GGTCATAGTGTTGGTAATTATCTAAAAGTTAATTCCACCACAGGAGAATTAATAAATATTACTACAACTAAAAAATTAAAAGTTAATGGCCAAATAAATGTTATCCTACCAGATAATTCAGGTGGTTTCTATATTGGTGGTTATTTTACTCAAGTAGGAACAACCACTAGAAATTATATTGCTCATATTTTACCAGATGGAACACTTAATCCTAATTTTAATCCTAATGCTAATGCAGATATTCACTCTATGATTCTTTCTTCAGATGGTAATACTTTATATGTTGGAGGCAATTTTACTCATATTGGTGGAGCAACCAGAACAAGAATTGCTGCTCTAAGTGCTACTAGTGGTAATGCTTTATCTAATTTTAATGTTAATATTCCCAGTGGTGCTGTTTTTGCTCTAAGATTATCCTCTGATAATTCTATTCTCTATTTTGGAGGAAATTTTACTTCTGTTAATGGAAATACCAGAAATAGAATAGCTGCTGTTTATACTTCTGATGGGA
>JANXCM010000065.1 GCA_025060085.1 Patescibacteria group bacterium | reverse complement strand
TAATTTTCAAAGTTTGTGGTATCTTAATCCCAATAATAAGCTAAGAATTCCTGCGTGGGAATTTTATGGTTTTACAACCAATTTTGACATAGTAAATCTTAATGAAGGAGATGTGTTAACAATCAATATAGATCAAGTAGGTCTTTTTTTACCCGGAGGAGATATAACGGTTGAATTATTAATGCTTCTAAAACCATGAAAAATGAAATATTATTTTCAAAAATTGAATTGTAATCATATCCATGTTTGGAATTCAGAAACTGGTGAATATGTTGATACTATTTCTGTTTTTGATGTCTTATCCGAAGAGGAAACAGACAAAGACTATCTTATAGCATTAAGAGAAGAATTTTTAAAAGAAAAAGATATTCTTGAAGCCATTGAACAATTAAATTCTCTTGTTGAAGAAAAATGATAGATTTTGAATATATCACAATCCCCAGTTTTACTGAGAGTGTTTTGTTTGTAAATACAAATAATTCTAATTCCTTGATTGATGCTGCTGGAGAAAAATTTGGTTATGTATTGGAAATACCTAAAACTGGTCAAATAGCCAAAATGGCATTTAGAACAGGCCAAATTTTGATGCCTGCTCCATTAAGAATTAC
>JANXCM010000064.1 GCA_025060085.1 Patescibacteria group bacterium | reverse complement strand
GTTCTGTTTTTTATTCTTGTTTTTAATGTTGATTTTAAGCAGGAAAAAAGTTCTCTTGATATTTATTTAGAAAACCTGACGCCAGAAGAAAAGAAAGCCCTTGACGAATACATCAAGAAATATGGTGTTCCTAAAAACCCCTTTAATCTTCCAAAAAATGAAAAAAATCAAAATTAATTCTAAAAACTATTAAAAAACCTATTAAATTCTATATTTGTTTGATTCCCACTTTGTAAGATATGATCACTAAAACAAAACAATAATTATTCACAAAAACCCATTGAATAGATAAAACAAAAATTAAAATTAATTTTACTATGAGTAAACAATGCCCAGACAACCAACGAAGCCTAAACAAGGCTTCAACAAAAAAGAAACAAAAAAAACAATCAACAAAAAAGAAAAGGGAGACCGAGCAGAAAGAGAAGTCAAAAAAATCTTTGAAAATTCAGGATGGCAAGTTTATAAACCAGTCAGAACCAAATTTAACCCTAAAGACATCTTTGGCGTTGGAGATCTTCTCGCGATTAAATTGTATCAAAAACCGCATCTTATCCAAGTTAAAACGAATAAAAAGGATATCAACTTTGATCAGGCAATTAAACAAAT
>JANXCM010000063.1 GCA_025060085.1 Patescibacteria group bacterium | reverse complement strand
ATTTTTCAACAAAAATCTCTCTCACCCACAAAAAATATTCCCCTATTGGATTAGTAGCAGCTATAAACTTAGTATCTGTTATCGGTGGAAATCGTAGCCTTGTAACCAACACTTTGAAAACTTCAAAAGGGATTTGTGTCAATTCATCAACCGCTACTAAGGCAAACTCAGCCGAGAAGTACTTGCTAGGATCATCTAGGTTTCGAAAAGATAGTATTCCCCCACCATATTCGGGTTTAAGATGAAATTCAGTCTTAGCTTCGTTGAATCTTCCCAACCAGTCAGGAAATTCAGCTCTTACATACTTTAAATGCCTATCTTCCAGCTCCTTATAAGACCTACAAAATAAGCCAATAAATGGAGAAATACCATATTTAGCAGAGTAATAAAGGAGATAGTATAAACACGCCCATCGTAACCATCTAGATTTACCGCTTCCCATTGATCCACCATAAAGAAGATATTTATAGTTCTGTGATTGTTTAAGTGCTTCTATCTGTTTGGGAAAGAAGTTAGAGAGCTCAATAAAATTTATTTTTTTAGGATTTTTCATTGTTTTCCTCGTTGTTTTCGGGTTCTTGACTGTTTAAAGATAGATCAATAAGGTATTTCTGGAAGGATAGTTCTACTTCATCTTTTGGCTTGCCATAA
>JANXCM010000062.1 GCA_025060085.1 Patescibacteria group bacterium | reverse complement strand
TAAAGAAAGAATTAAAAGAAAAATTTAATTTAACTCAACCTGGCGAACAAGTAATTATTCTTCCTGAAAATTTCTGATAAAATTTATAATAAGCCAGTGTAGCTTAACGGTAGAGCGGATCTTTCGTAAAGATCAGGTTGCGGGTTCGAATCCCGCCACTGGCTAATTAAATAATGAAACTTTTAAAATTATCGAAATTTAAAAAAATATTTTTAGTTTTTTTTATTTCTCTATCTTTAATATTTTTCATTGGTTTAATTTCATCTTGGAGTTCTAAAAAAATAAAAGAAAGAAGGATGGGAAGAAAGATAACAGAATTTTTATCTTTACCTGCTGAGAAGGTTGATTACATTTTTCAAGCAGTTAATCAGGAACAAAAAAAATTAGAAAAAGAAATGAGTTATCTTTTGTCAATGGCTAATTTAAATTTAAATCAAAAAAAAATAGAAGAAGAAGTTAATTTAATCAATAATGTTTCTTATTTATTAAATCGGATAGAAATTGATCCTAATAAAACGGAAATGGCTTATGCTCAGGAGTTTTCAAGTGTTTTAAATAGAATAAATTTGATGAATATAGATTTAAATAATAAACAATCACTCTATGTTAATGGTGATTTTTTGTTTTCTCTGGCTGAAGATTTGGCCCAAATTAAACCACCTCCTAATTATAAAAACTTACATAGCGCTGAAGTGATTATTTTAGGTAGTTTGGGTTATGCTCTTAAAGAATTAGCCAGCACTAATGATAATGAAAAGGGATTAATTTACACCCAGATTATCAATGGGCTTATTAATCAACAAACTAAACTATCCGAGATTTTGTTAAA
>JANXCM010000061.1 GCA_025060085.1 Patescibacteria group bacterium | reverse complement strand
TAAAATTATTCTTCCTTCTGCATCTGGAGATCCTACTTCAATTGTTTTTCCTGAAATAGTTTTTAAAATATCTCCTGGTCGATAACTTTCTCCTGAAATCATATTCTCAGCTAGAGGAATTAAAGTTTTTAAGTTTATTCTTATATTTAATTTTTTTATTAATGAAGTGGCACATAAAACGCTAGCTGCTCCTGACATATCTAAGTGCATTTCATTAATATGTTCAGCTGGTTTTAAATGAAGACCACCAGTATCAAAGGTAATTCCCTTTCCAACAAAATGAATTTCTTCTCCTTTATTTTTGTTTTCTAAAATTACTAAATAAGGTTTTTCCTTTGATCCTCTGGAAACTCCTAATATCCCTCCTGCTTCTAATTTTTTTAATTCTCTTTCGCCTAAAATTTTTATTTTTAAGTCTGATTCTTTAGCTACTTTTTTTATAAAATCTACCATTATCGAAGGAGTTAAATCTCCTCCTGGTAAATTAGATAAAAATCTTGCTCTATTTATCTCTTCACCAATAATTATTGAATTATTTAATATTTTCCTCAATTCAGAAATATTTTTAAAATGAGTATAAATATTGATCTCTTTAATTTCTATTTTTTCTTTTTTCTGGCTTTTATAAAGTTGAGAAAAATCAAAATTGGCCAAAATGAAGTTAGTTACAATAATTTCTAAGCAATTTTTGAAATAATTTTCAAAATCTGAAAGGTATAAGCTAAATTTATTTATTTTATTTTCCTTTAAAAATTTAAATAATTGTCTTAAAAAACGACTTAGTTCTTTTACCGAATTAATATTTTTAGAATCGAATTTAACTAAACAGAAACTTTGTTTAGGATAAA
>JANXCM010000060.1 GCA_025060085.1 Patescibacteria group bacterium | reverse complement strand
CTACTGCTGACGGTAGAATCAAACCTAATTTGGTAGCCCTAGCATATAATGCAGTAGTAGCTAAGCCAGATGAGGATGGAGCTTTTGAATATTCTATCGGAACCTCTTCAGCTACTGCCTTAGTTGCTGGAATTTGTGCTTTAGTATTAGAAGCTCATCCTGATTGGAAAATAAACGAAGTAAAAGAGGCATTATTTAAAACAGCGAGTGAAAGTATACCATCCTGTACATTAGGATATGGAATTCCTAACGTTGATTCTTTATTAAAAATTTATCCAGGAAAAATTGTTTCTTATTTAGAAGATGAGATAGGTAATATTTATCCTCAGCCTTTCATTAAAAAAGATGAAAATCAGAAAGTCTATTTTTCTTTAAGATTAAAAAGCCCTTCTAAATGGGCAAACTTGAAGATTTATAATTTAAAGGGAAAACTTATTTTTGAAAGAGAGTTAAACACTAAAAAATTGACTACTCCGGGAAGGTATGAAAAGAAAGAAATTTTAGAAGAGATTGGCGCTTATTGGGATGGAAAAGATAAAAAAGGTAAATTAGTTGCCGCTGGTTTATATTTTGTAGTATTAGAGACGGGTTTTAATAGAAGTGTTAAAAAATTCACTCTCTTTCATTAAAATGAACATTTAAATGTTAGAATAAATTTGTGTGATTTATTTATTACCTTAACAATTTAAAGATATAAATTTTTGATATTTTCCCAAAGTGTTGGGTAAAAAAATTTTAATATTATATATTTTAATGATTTGACTTTAGAAAGAAAATATTTATAATATAAAAAGGGCCCGTAGTGTAGCCTGGATAAACACGTCGCCCTGTCACGGCGAAGAGCGCCGGTTCAAATCCGGTCGGGCCCGTGTAGTTTTATGAATTTTTTGAGAATTTTCTTTTTAATAAGTCTTTCTTTATTTTGTAAAAATATTAATGAGGAATCTGATTTTTTAAAAGTTTTAGAAAAATCTATAAAATTTAATCAAGCATTGAAAAAAGCTGATTTTCTTTTAATTTATCAACTTTTTAATCCTACTTTTAAAAAAGAAATAAGTTACGATAGTTTTGCCAAAGCTTTTAAAGAATGGTTAAAAGAGAGAAAAATTAATACGGTAAGGACAAGATATATAAGTCTAACAAATTATTCTG
>JANXCM010000005.1 GCA_025060085.1 Patescibacteria group bacterium | reverse complement strand
ATAAGAAATTAAGATAATATTTCTTTCTTTAAGATCATCAATATAGGGTAAGTTAAAATTGGAATGAATAATAATATTTAAATAAGGATGGGAAATTTTCATCAAATCAGCAGCTAAATGTGAACCACCCATACCTAAAAATAAAAATTTATTGCCTGGTTTCAATTTAAATGAGTTTACTATTTGAGGAGTAAATAAAAGTTGTTTGGGTAAATTGTTTAACAATGATTCCATTAAAAATTATTTTTAATCTTTTTTTCTTAAATGAGCGCCAATTACCATTGCTAAAGAAATTAAAGCTAAATTTTTAATAATATATTGTCCTTCCAAAGTAGGAACTAAAAATTTTTGCCATGTAATCTCTGGTAAAAAAACAAGAGGAGTAAAAACAATAACCATATGAATAAGTAATAAGAGAATAGCTAATCTTTCAATCCTAGGTAAAATAAATGAAATTCCTATAAACATTTCAAATAAACCAAAGAAAATTATAAAATAATCAAAAGAAATAAAGGCTAGTATTTTACTTAATAAATTTGCAACCAAGGGGGAGGCTGGACTCAATTTTAAAACTTTCAATAATCCAAAATAAAAAAAAACGATAAAGATAGAAATCCTTGAAAATGGTTCCCAAATTTTTCTCAAGAGGTTAATTATCCAATTATCAATTTTTGAAAACATAACTATCTTAAATTATTAACGGTATTTATTGTTGTTTCATATTTTGATTTTAAATCAACTAAATTAGATTTTTTATTGAAATTTTGAGGCAAATTCAGTTTTAATATTGTTTGTTGCCATCTTTGTTCTACCTCATCAATAATATTCCCTATCTCTTCATTTTTTGCATTATTTAATTTTTGTTTTGTTGTTTCTATAAAAGATATAAATTCGGCTATTTCTGTTAACTCATCTTGGTTAGTGCTTCTAATTTCTTCTAAACGATAAGAAAGATAATAAAGATAAAATTTAAGATAATTTAACAATTTATTCCTTAAATTTTCTTTACATTGATCTAATAATTTTCCTTTTCCTTTTTTATCTTGACATTCTTTTACCCACTCTTTGACATTATTCCCCCTCAACCCGATATTTTTAAGAGCACAGCTATCTAAATTTTTTTCTTGATGGAAACATTTATTAAAAGATTTATATAATTTTAAACATTCAACTTTTTTAACTCCGCTAAGTGTTCGGCATTCTTCAGGTAAAAATGGTTCTTCTTCTAGTTCACGCTTATCTTTAGATAATCGGCATAATATTCTTTCTTTAAGATCCCTCAAGTTTGAGCAAATTTTATTTTTATATTGACCTTCATCAATTTTTTTCTCTTTCTTCTCTAACTTAATTTCGCCTCCTCTTTTTTCTTTGTCTAATATAATATTCTCTCTATTTTCTCTTTGAAGAGGCGCAACATTTTTTTTCTCTATCTTAAATTCATTAATTTGTCTTTTTTCTTCTCTTCCCTCATCAGTATTTATCCTCTGCTTTCTTTGATTATCGGAAGGTATATAACCTCCACCACCAACGCCGACAGCAAAAGTGAGATTAAAAAAGATAAAATTTAAAAAAATAATAAAAAAGATAAAAAGCTTTTTCATTTTTAAAAATATCATTAAATTTCCGACTATTTAAAATTTAAAATTTTTAATTATTACCTTAATCAATTTTTAATTATTACAATTATAATTTTAATTTAAGTTATAAAAAAAGTAAAAACGGATATAGATTTTTATTTCCAATTTTAATTTAGACATAAGATACTTAAAAAGCAATATTAACCACCATAAAGAAAAAATAACTAGCGAAGAAAGAGAAAATTACAGAAAATATTTAAAAGTCTTAGATTTAACTGAATAGATTATCAAATTATTATTAGAAAGAGTAAGATCAAAAGGAATGATCAATTAGATATAAATTAATTAAAGGATTATAATTCCTTATAATTTTTTTATTGAATTTTAAAAGAATTATTTCACAAGTAGGATAAATAATTGCTTCTTTTAAATGACCAGAAAAGGATTTAAGTTTATTATCAGCTAGGACAACATGAATATGAAGAAATAATTCATTTTCTTTCAAGGTTAAATTTCCTATTAAACTACAAATTTCCATCGGTTGATTAATTTTTTTCCATAGATATTTTTTCTTCCTAAAGTCATAACTTCCAATCACACATTTTTGACATGCTCCAAGACCATAAAAAAAACCAGATTTGATTTTTTCCTTTTTAGAAAAATTTAAAAGAGAAGAAAATAATTCTTCCTTGGGTTCAATTTTTAGAAGATAATAATTTCTATAAACTTTTAGAGAGAGAATAATTTTATTTTTTATCTATTCTTGGTAAAACTATCCCTTTTTGTTTTTGATATTTTCCTTTTCGATCAGCGTAAGAAATTTTACAAGGTTCATCAGCTTCTAAAAATATCACCTGAGCAATACCTTCATTGGCATAAATTTTGGCCGGTAAGGGCGTAGAATTAGAAATTTCAATCACAATATAACCTTCCCATTCTGGTTCTAAGGGAGTAATATTAATAATGATTCCACAGCGAGCATAAGTTGATTTGCCCATCACTATTCCTAAAATATTTCGAGGAATTCGAAAATATTCTAGTGATCTCGTAAGAACAAATGAATTAGGAGGAATTAAACAGTATTTACCTTTATGTTTAATAAAATAGTTTTCTTTAAAATTTTTAGGATCAATAACTTCGGTTGGATAAGCATTATGAAAAATATAAAATTCATCAGTTATCCTCAAATCATAACCATAACTAGAAAGGCCATAAGAAACTCTCCCTTTTTTAACCAATCTATCAGCAAAAGGCTCAATCATTTTATGAGTTTTAGCCATATGTCTTATCCATTCGTCGTTTTTCACTCCTGCCATTTTTGAAAAAATTAGGAATGCTAAATTCAAAAAATTTGATAACTATCTAAAAAGATTAAAAGAATAAGGCCAAGGTTGAGGAATAAAAAGAAAAAGTAAAATTGCTGCCCATAAAGCTAAATTTTTCATAAAACTAATAGTTTCCATCATTTTTGCTTGTGGATCTTGAATTGCCCAAAAATTATGCATCATAAAAGTAACTGGTAAAAAGAAAAATGTTAAAGCTAGAACTCCTATTTCAACATAAAAACCCAAAAGAATAGAAAAGCCTCCTATCAAAAGTAAAATACCTGTTAAAACAACAGAAAAACCTGGTAAAGGAACTTTTTTACTCTGGGCATAATTAGCAAGCATTTTTAACTTCGTAAAATGAGTAATACCGTTAAAGATAAAATAAAAACCTAAAATAACTCTCGCTAATAAAAAAAGATAGTTAAATTGCTCCATTTTAAGATATTTTTTTAAATTACTTTTATGTTATTTATTTTAATTTTTATTATTGTTTAAAATATTAAAATAAAATTTTTTATTAGGCTAAATAATAATTAGAAAATCAAAAAATTAATTATCTCAGAACATAAAAATAAATGAACTTAAAATCATACTTAAAATAATAACAATTACTAATAAAGAAATGAAAATATTCTTTTTCTTCATTACCTTCCTATGAGGAGTAAAATATATTTTTAACTAAATTATTTATTTAAATAAAGCTTTAAGTTCTTTGGCAGGAGTAAATTTGGGTACTTTAGTTGCTGGAACAGTAATTTTTTCTCCTGTTTTAGGATTAAGCGCAGTTCTGGCTTTTCTTTCTCTAACTTTAAAAGTACCAAAACCAGGTAATTTTACTTTATTCCCGCTTTTAAGATTGCTTGAAACTAATTCAACAAAATAATTTAAAATTTCGACCGCTGTTTTTTTAGGTAAATCAAATTTATCGGCTATTTTTTGAGCTAAAACTTCTCTTTTAACAGTTGTTTGATTTGCCATTTTTTAAAAAATTTAAATTAAAAATTAATATAAAAAACGACCTTTAGAGGTTATTTAAATTATAAATTATAATTCAAAAATATAAAATTTATTTAGCATATTCAACAGCTCTATTCTCTCTAACAACTACCACTTTTATCTCTCCGGGATATCTTAGTGTTTGCTCTATCTTTTTAGCTATATTTTGGGCCATTTTTATCATTTCTAAATCACTAATCTCTTCTGGTTTAACAAAAACCCAAATTTCTCTTCCTCCGCTAATAGAATAAGCTTTATCCACACCAGCAAAACTTAAAGCTATTTTTTCCAAATTTTCTAATCTTTGAAGATAAGCTTCTAAGGTTTCAGATCTAGCTCCCAATCTTTTAGAAGAAATAGCATCAGCAGCGAGAACAATGTAAGCTTCAGGAATAGCAAAGGGATATGTTTCATGATGAGATTTCATTGCTAAAATAACTCTTTCATCAATATTATATCTTTCAAGAATTTTAATCCCTATTTCTAAATGTGAACCTTCAATCTCATGAGTGACTGATTTGCCAATATCATGTAAAAACCCTCCTCTCTTAGCTACTTCGGTATCTAATTTCAATTCTTCAGCGATCATTCTTGAAAAAGTAGCTACTTCAATTGAGTGTTGTAGAACATTTTGACCATAACTATATCTAAATTTCAACTTTCCCATCAAATACAAAACTTCTTCCGGTAAGTCTAAAATTCCCAATTCTAAAGCAGCATTTTTACCTGCATTTTTGATATCATCCTCAACTTTTTCTTTTGCCCAAACTAAAGTTTCTTCAATAGAAGCCGGATGAATTCTACCATCCTGAATTAATTTCTCTAAAGCGATTTTAGCAATTTCTCTACGAATAGGATCAAAAGACGATAAAGTAACTATTTCAGGTGTTTCATCTACGATTACTTGAACTCCACTTAATTTTTCGAAATATCTAATATTTCTCCCTTCTTTACCTATAATTCTGCCCTTCATTTCTTCACTAGGTAAAGAAACAATACTTAAATTTATTTCATTTGCTACTGAACGACTATAGCGAGGAAGAATACTAATAATAAGCTCATTAGCTTTATTTTCTAACTCCTCTTTTTGATAATTAAACAATTTTGTCATTCTTTGAATTAAAGTTTGCTCATTATCTTTTTCTATTTTTTGAAATAATAAACTTAAGGCTTCTTCTTTTGTTAGCTCAGCAATTTTTTCGAGATTTTTCTCGTATTCTTCTTTAAGAATTTTAATTTCTCGTTCTTTAATTTCTAATTCCATATTTTTATTTTTAATAAAATTTTTTTCTTCAATAAGTTCTTTTTCTTTAATATCTAAAGAGTTTTCTCGATTAACTAATCTTTCCTCCCGATTTCTTAAATCTCGAATAATTTCTTCTCTTTCCTTTTGGGTATTCTCTAAAATTTCAAGAGCTTTTTTTTCTGCTTCTAAAATAATTTCTTTTTCCTTATTAGCTACTTCATCAATTTTCTGTTTTAATTTAAATTCTAAAGAAGAAGCTTGAAAATAGGCTAGTAAATATCTGATTAAAAAACCTAAAAGAATTCCGATAACAAAAATGATTATTTTTTCCAAAGTGATATAAATACTCATTTTTAAAAGAGGATAAAAAAATGGCGGCCTTCATTTTAAAAAAAGTTAGTTTGATAACAAAATTAAATAATTTAAAATAGAAATATAATTTAATTATAACATAGACTAAATTAGGCTTTATTAAAATTATTTAAACAATATTTTTTAGATATTTCTTTATGTCCAAAGTTATCTTAATTATCTTAGATGGTTGGGGAGAAGGAGGAGAAAATTTTTCTAATCCCATTCATTTAGCAAAAAAGGATTTTTTGTTATATTTGAGGAACCATTTTCCTTTTTGTCTTCTTCAAGCTTCAGGAATAGCTGTCGGCTTACCCTGGCAAGAAGAAGGTAATAGTGAAGTTGGCCATTTAACTTTAGGTACCGGTAAAGTATATTATCAAAATTATCCTAAAATTACTTTGGCTATTCAAAATGGTAGTTTTTTTGAAAATCAAACTTTAAAAAAATTAACCGAGCATTGCCAAAAGTTTTCCAGTAATCTTCATTTAATAGGGCTTTTAACAGAAGGAATAATTCATAGCTCTTTTGATCATTTAGTAGCCTTAATAGATTTTTTTAAAAAAAATGATTTTAACCGAGTTTACTTTCATTTATTTTTAGATGGTCGAGATAGTCCACCTCAATCAGGTCTTTCATTATTAAAAAAGTTAGAGCAAGAAATAGAAAAAAGAAATATCGGTAAAATTGCTACCCTTTGTGGTCGAAGTTATGGTATGGATAAAAATGAATATTGGCAAGTAAAAACAGAAGTAGCTTTTTATCTAATTAACGAAGGAAAGGGAAAAAAAATCAAAAACTATGAAGAATATTTAGAGAAAATTTATAAGAATAAAAATTTTATAGATGAAAATCTTGAACCCTTAGTAATAAATGAAGAAGGAAATGTTAAAGATAATGATGCTATATTTTTCTTTAATTTTAGAGAAGATGGAATGTATCAATTAGCTCGATCTTTTATTGATCCTGAATTTTCTTTTTTTCCTCGGCCCTTAAAAAAAAATCTCTTAATCTCCTCGATGGTGAGATATTTTGATGATCTTGATTATTTAGTTGCTTTTGAAAAAGATAAAATTACTGTTTCTCTTTCGAGAATAATTTCTGAAAATAATTTAAAACAATTAAAAATTTCTGAAAAAGTAAAATCTTATCATTTAACTTTTTATTTTAATGGTTTATTTAAAGAACCGCATCCAAATGAATTTTGGAAAATATTACCCCCTCCTGAAAAACATCTTTCTGAAAATCCTTTAATGAATTCGGAAGAAATAACTAACATTTTAATCAATGCTATTCAAGAAAATATTTACGATTTTATTGTTGTTAATTATGCAGCTCCAGATATTGTTGCTCATACTGGAAATATTAATTGGGGAATTAAAGTTGTCGAAGGTATCAACGATTATTTAAAAATAATTTATGAAAAGATCAAAGAAAGTGAATGGTTCTTAATCATCACTAGCGATCATGGCAATTTAGAAAAAATGATCGATCTTCAAACTGGCGAAATTGAAACTACTCATGATTTTAATCCTGTTCCTTGTTATCTTATCAATAAAAATCTCTATTTTGAAATAAAACCTTATTCATTAAAATTAAAAGAAAAAGAAATAGTAGGTAGTTTAATTGATATTGCTCCTACAATTTTAGATATTATGAACTTAAAAATACCTAGAGAAATGGAAGGAGAAAGTTTATTGAAAAAACTAACCTTTTAAATTTAGATTATTTTTTAAATTTTCTATTTAATTACTCCTATTTAAAAAATTAATAAGCGAAAGAGCAGCTGTAATTCCTTGACCAACAGCGATACCTATTTGTTTATAAGGAATATTAGTTACATCTCCAGCGGCAAATAAACCGGAAAGAGTAGTTTCACCGAGTTGATTAATTATTATTTCCCCAAATTCATTTTTGATCTGCCACTCTTGAGGTATAAATTCTGAGTTAGCTCTTAACCCTATATGAATAAATACTCCATCAACTGTTAAATCTTCTATTCGATTCTCATCTTTTAAAAAAAATTTTATTCCTCTAACAAAGTTATCACCATAAATCTCTTGAGCCAAAGCATTATAAATTATTTGAATTTTTTCATTTTTTGTTAATTCTTGAAATAAGATATCGTCGCCCTTAAACTGAGGATTTTTATTAATCACATAAGCTTTCTGACAAATTTGGCTAGCCATCAAACCAGCCTCTAAAGCTGAATTACCTCCGCCAATAATCGCTACTATTTTATTTCTAAAAAGAGGTAAATCGCAGACACTACAATAACTAACACCCTTATGATAAAAAATATCCTCTCCAGGAATATTTAATTTTTTTGGTTTCGCTCCCGTAGCAATGATTAATGATTTAGATTGATAATAATTTTTATTAGTAATAACTTCAAAAATTTTATTATTGTATTTCAATTCTTTAATCTCTTCTAAAAAATAATCTATCTGATAGTAATTTAAATGTTCTTTAAATTTTAGTGATAGTTCTAAGCCAGTGGTTTTTAAAAATCCAGGATAATTTTCCACTATACCTGATAAAGCTAATTCTCCTCCGATATCTTTACCAATCATAATGAAATTTATATTTCTTCTTCTTAAATAAATTGCTGCACTAATACCAGCAGCTGAAATTCCTAAAATAATAGCTTGATAAATCATTTAATCGGCTTAGTCAAAGCATTAATAATAGTTTTCCAAGTATCTGAATCAGTAAAAATCCAAATAAAAATTACGGCTATAAGATAATAAATAATCAGAAGTAATTTTTCCTTATCTCCCATTAAAAAACTAAATAATTTAAAGAAATTTAAATTATTTACTTAAAACTTTTCAAAATCACTTCTAGGTTACCATTTAAAATGGTATCTAAATTATACCAACTTTTTCCTAAACGATGATCAGTAATTCTATTTTGAACAAAATTATAAGTTCTGATTTTTTCCGATCTTTCTTGGCTACCTATTTGCTTTCTTCTTTCATTAATTAGTTTGCTATTTATTTGCTCTTGTTCTATTTGCCATAATTTAGATTTCAAAATTTGAAGAGCAATTTCTTTATTTCTTTGTTGCGTTCTTTCTGATTGACAACTAACAATTATGCCAGAAGGTTTATGTAAAATTCTCACAGCTGTTTCTACTTTATTAACATTTTGGCCTCCTGGGCCAGAAGCTCGATAAAACTCTATTTCTAAATCACTTTCTTTAATATCGCCAGGAAGTAAATTAATTTTAGGCAAAATTGCCACTGAAGCAGTGGAAGTATGGATTCGACCTCCTTTTTCGGTAATTGGTATTCTTTGAACTCTATGAACACCGCCTTCGTTTTTTAAAAGTTGATAAACATTAATTCCTCTAACTTCAGCAATTAAACTTTTTATTCCTCCTAAATCTGTTTTTTCTTCATCATAAATAATTACTTTAAAATTATTTTTTTCAAAAAATTTTGAATACATCCGCCATAAATCTCGGGCAAAAAGAGAAGCCTCTTCTCCACCTACTCCAGCTCTGATTTCAATCAAAATAGTATTAGAATCTTTATAATTTTCTTGCATTTTTTTGATTAGTTAGGTAAAATTTTAATGGGTAGAAAATTTTTTATATTTTTTTCTAAATTTTTCTATCTGACCCGTAACAACTTTTTTTTCTTCTGTCCCAATAAAAATCGGAGAACAATTTCTACAAATTTCCACGCTGATTTCTTTCTCGGTCGAAAAAACTTCATATTTTTGACCGCAAGCACATTTTACTGTTGTTTTAAAATAAGAAGGATGAATTTTTTTCTTCATCGTATTTTGAACCTTTTATTTTTTTAATTTGGTTTATTTAAATTAATATTAATTTGTTCTAATTATTAATTATTTTTATAAATTTCACAAATAATATTATTCAAATAATATTAGATTTAAGTTTTTATTTATTGATAAAAAAAGGAAATTTAATAAAATAAATTATAAATAAAAAATGAACAACAATCAAGAAAAACAATTATTAAAAGAATTTTTTGAAAATGGTTGTCATTATGGAAGAGCAAAAAGATTTACTCATCCCTCAATGAAACCTTTTTTACTCAAAACAAAAAATTCTAATATTGAGTTTTTTAATATTAAAAAAACAGAAGAATACTTAAAAACAATCGCCAAATTGTTAAAAGATATTATTTCAGAAAATAAAATGATTCTTTTGGTTGGTGCCAAACCAGCAGCTGAAGAAGCAATAAAAAATTTTGCTCAAAAATTTAATTTTCCCTATATTACTTACAAATGGATTGGGGGGTTATTAACTAACTTTGAAACAATTAAAAAAAGAATTTTTTATTTTAAAGATCTTTTAGAAAAAGAAGAAAAAAAAGAAATAGAAGAATTACCTCCTTATGAAAAACAAAAGATAAAAAAAGAATTAGATAAAATGAAAAAAATATATGGAGGATTATTAAATCTCAATCAATTACCAGATTATCTTTTTATTATTGATTTAAACTTTAAGAATCATAAAACAGCCTATAAAGAAGCAATAAAAAAAAACATTCCCGTTATTGCTTTAGCTGGTTCTGATAATGATATTACTAAAACAGTATCTTTCATTCCAGTAAATGATAAAGCACCCAAAAGTATTAATTTTATAATTAATTATTTAATAGATTTATTAGATTCAAGATGAATAAAGATTTTATAGAAAAAATTAAAAAATTAAGAGAAGAAACTGGAGCTCCTATTAATCTCTGCAAAGAAGCCTTAGAACAAACAAACCAAAATTTTGATGAGGCAAAAAAATACATTTTAAAAAAGGGTGAAGGTTTAATTACTAAAAAAGAGGGTAAATCTACAGGTTTTGGAATAATTGAAGGTTATATTCACTTCAATGGCAGAGTGGGAGCACTTATTGAATTAAGATCAGAAACAGATTTTGTTGCTCGGAGTGATGATTTTAAAAAATTAGCTCACGAAATTGCACTTCAAGTAGCAATGATGAATCCAAAATACTTATCTCCGGAAGATATTCCTGAAGAAATTAAAAAAGAAAAAGTTCAAGAATTTGGAAAAGATTTTAAAGACAAAAAGGAGGAAATTAGAAATAAAATAATCGAAAGTAAGCTTCAAAAATGGTATGAAGAAATTTGTCTTTTAGAGCAATTTTATTTTAAAGAAGAAAATTTAAAAATTAAAGAACTACTTCATCAAGCAGCAAACAAATTTGGTGAAAAAATTGAAATTAAAAGATTTATTCGGTTAAGTGTTAATGATTAATAAAATTCTTTTTAACGAATATTTTTATTATCTTTCACCTCTTTTGGCTTTGTTAATTTTAATGTTTATTATAAGTTATCTCCAGCTAAAAATAAAAAAAATAAAAATTTTACCTAAGGATTATTTAAAGCTTTATCACTATGAAAGAAAATTAAAAGGTTATTTCCAAATAGGTAAATTTTATCATTCAACAATAAATTTTTTTTTAAACTTTTTAATCAAAATACTTCAAAGATTTAAAACTGAATCTTTGAAATTTCAAATTTGGGCAGAAAAAAACCTAAGTAATTTAAAAAATCTTAGAGAACAAAAAATTAATCAAGAAGAAAATAATTTAACTGAAGATAAAACCTCATAGTGAGCATAGGGTTTTTTTAAATAACTTTCATAAAGATTAATTTCTTTAATAAAAACTTCCCAATTTAAAAATTTAGATATTTCTGGCAGTTTATCTTGGCTAAAATTTTTTAATCTTGCTAAATTAATATGGGGAAGAAAATTTCTATTTTCTTTTTGGTAAATTATACCCAAATTAGTTAAAGAATTTTCGAGATGATTTTTTATTTCTTCTAATTTCTTATTTTTAGCTACATATAACCAAATCATTCTTTTTTTACCTGGTGGACCATAACCTATCTTTTCAATTTTCAATTTTATAATTTTGTTTAATTCTGAATGAGAAAATAAATTTTGGAAAGTATGGATAATCAAAGGTAAATAATTAATTTCAATATATCCCAAAAAACATAGGGTAAGATGTAAATTTTCTAGAGGTAACCATTTTATTTTAATTTTCTTATCAATCTCTTTTTCTAAATAACCGATTTTCTTGATAAAACCTGAACTAAGGGGTAAAGCAAAAAATAACCTTTTTTTCATCTAATTTCAATAATTTTTTCAGCTATCAAGTTATTTTTATTTCGATATTCTCCAATAATTGATACTATTTTATTTTCTGTCCATAAAATATTAGTTTCTTTATAAACTTTAGGAAAAATAACTACATCAATATTATCTGTTTGATCTTCAATATTAAGATAAATCATTGTTTCATTATTTTTAGTTATTACTCTTTTAATAGAGTTAATTATACCCAAAACTCTAATTTTAATATTTTCTCTGTATTTTTTAATATCAACAATTTTATTATGGCCATTCATTTTAATTAAATTAAGAGGATGACCAGAAATATAAATACCCAATAATTCCTTTTCCCATTTTAATTTTTCAAAAGAAGACAGTTTACCTTTATGCTTTAGAATAATTTCTGGTTCACCACCAAATAATCTATTACCGCTATAATTAAAATTTTTTGTTTTATTAGCAAAATCAATAATTTCATTGAGGTTATAATAAATCAAATCTCTTTCAATTAAATTATCAAAAACACCAACTTTAATTAGGCTTTCTAACGATTTTCTATTAAAATCTTTAAATTTTTTTGAGCGATTGATAAAATTAGAAAAACTGGTATAAAGACCGTTTTCTTTTCGTTCTTTAATAATATCCGAAGTTAGATTTTCACCAACATTTTTAATTGATGATAATCCAAATCTAATTGTTTGTTCATCGACAATAGTAAAATTTTCATAACTCTCATTGATGTCAGGGGGAAGAATCTTTATTTTCCATCTTTTAGCCTCTTCAAATAAGTCTTTTATTCTCTCAATATCATGACCTTCATGAATAAAAAGAGAGGTTAAAAATTCAATTGTAAAATAAGTCTTTAAATATGCTGTTTGATAAGAAATTAAAGCATAAGAAATGCTATGACTTTTATTAAAACCATAACGAGCAAATGGTTCATACCAGCTCCAAATCTTTTCAGCTGTTTCTTTATCTATTCCATTTTTAATCATTCCTTCAATCATTTTTGTCTTTTGATCTTCTAAAAGATGCGCAATTTTTTTCCCGATAGCTTTTCTTAAAACATCTGCTTCGCTAAGAGTAAAACCAGCTAAAATTTGAGCAATTTTCATCAATTGTTCTTGGTAAACAGCAATTCCATAAGTTTCTTCTAAGATATCTTTCAATAAAGGATGAAGATAAGTTGTCTTTTCTTGATTATTTTTTCTTCTAATATAAGAAGGAATAAGTTCAACTGGTCCAGGACGATAAAGAGCAATCATAGCATTAATATCATTAATATTATTAGGTTGAAGCTTTGTTAAATAATCTGTCATACCCCGACTTTCAACTTGAAAAATTCCCAAAGTCTGTCCTTGTCTATAAATATCATATACTCTTTGATCATCTAATTTTTCATAATCCAATTGAATGTCTATCTTCCTTATTTTTTTGACTAAATTAAGTGTTGTTTCTATTTCTGATAAAGTTCGTAAACCTAAAAGATCTAATTTTAATAAACCTAAATCTTCAATAGCGTACATATCATATTGTGTGATAATTTTTTTCTCTTGAGGTGCGTATTGAAGTGGTAAATATTCAAAAAGAGATAGTGGAGTAATAACCACCCCTGAGGCATGAACAGAAACATGTCTCACGGTTCCTTCTAATTTTTTTGCTGTTTCCAACAAATTTTTAGCCTTGTCATCTTTTTGAATCACTATATAAAGCTCATCATTTTCCATAGCTTTTTCTAATGAATTATTATTAGAAATAAGCTTAGCAATTTTATCACAAAAACTATAGGGCAAACCAAGAGCCCGACCAGCATCTCTTACTGCTGCTCTCGCTCCCATTTTACCAAAAGTTAAAATCTGCGCTACTTTATCCTTTCCGTATTTATTAGTTAAATAATCAATAACATTATCTCTTTTAATATCTGAAAAATCAACATCAATATCAGGGAAAGAAATTCTTTCTGGCGTTAAAAATCTTTCAAAAATTAAACCATATTTTATAGGATCAATTTCAGTGATACTTAAAAGATAGGAAACTAAACTTCCTGCTGCTGAACCTCTTCCTGGACCAACTTTAATTCCCTGTTTTTTAGCCCAGTTAACAAAATCGTAAACAATAAGAAAATAGGAAGAAAAACCTGTTTTATCTATTATTTCTAATTCATAATTTAATCTCTCTAAGTATTTTGTATTTTCTAAATTTTTTTTCTTTAGATTTTCAAAAGAAATTTTTTTGAGATATTCATGAGGAGTTAATCCTTGAGGAACTTCATAACTAGGAGGGTAAACTTTTCCAAACTCAATTTCGAGGTTACATTTTTCAACAATAATTTGTGAATTTTCAATAGCCTCTGGCAAATCTTTAAACAATTCTAACATCTCTTCTAAACTAGTTAAATGAAAATAATCATTTTTTAGTGTTAACCTATCTTTATCTTCAATATCTTTACCTGTTTGAACAGCCAAAAAAACATCATGAATATCTCTATCATCTTTATTAAGATAATGAACATCATGGGTAGCAACAAGAGGAATTTTAGTTTCTCGAGAAAGTTGAATTAATAATGGATAAATTTTCATACTTTCAGGAATATTAGGATGTTTTTGTATTTCTAAATAAAAGTTTTCTTTTCCCACAATATCCAAATATTCAAAAACAACCCCTTTGGCTTCTTCGTATTTATTAGCTATTAATAGTCTAGATATTTCACCATTTAAACACCCAGAAAGAATTATTAAGCCTTCATTGTATTTTTTTAAAATTTCTTTATCAATTCGAGGTTTATAATAAAAGCCCTCAAGATTAGCTATAGTAGTTAATTTCATTAAATTTTTGTAACCTTGAAAATTTTTGGCTAAAAGAGTTAAATGATAACTTTTAGAATCAATTCGGTAAACTTTATCTGATATTCTTCGCGGTGCTAAGTAGGCTTCCATACCTATAATTGGTTTAATATTATTTTTTTTACAAGCTTTGTAAAATTCAATTACTCCATACATATTTCCATGATCGGTAATAGCTAAAGATTCAAAATTAAGTTCTTTCGCTTTTTTAACTAAACTATCCACTTTCGCCAATCCATCTAACAAACTATAATGAGTATGAACATGAAGATGAGTAAATTTCATTTTAAAAATATTTTAACTTTATTTAAAAATTGATTTAAGCTTATTTTAAAAATTAATTTTAAAAATGATTAAAAAATTGCTTAAACTTTAAATAAAATTCAAAAAGATATTATAATTAAAAATTTATGGAAGAAAAATTATTTCAAAAAGGTTATAAAAAAATTCTGGCTATCGACGAAGTGGGCCGAGGAAGTTTAGCTGGTCCTTTTTATTTAGTGGGTATTATTTTAGATAAAAAAAGCTATAAAAAAATTAAAAAAATTCCTATAAATGATTCAAAAAAAATCTCTTCTAAAAAAAGAGAAAAAATTTTTAAATTATTAATAAATAAAACAAATTTAAAATATCGTCTTATAAAATTTTTTCCACAAAAAATTGATAAAATTGGAATAGGGAAATGTTTTTTATTAGGAGTAATTAGAATTTATAAAGAAACAAAGCCTGATTTTGTTATTATAGATGGTAAAAAAATAGATTATTTAGTAAAAAAAATAAAAAAAATTACTTTCGTAATTAAAGGCGATAATTTATTAAAGTCTTTGGGAGCAGCTTCAATAATTGCTAAAGTTTTAAGAGATAATTATATGAAAAAATTAGCTAAAAATGATAAAAAATATGGCTTTGAATATCATAAAGGATATGGAACTTTTCTTCATTTAAAAAAAATAAAAGAATATGGTCCATCAAAATATCACCGCCTAAGTTTTTTGAAATCTATAGTGTAAAAATTTAATAATTTAAATTATTTAAAAAAAATTTTAAAAATTATTAAAAAATATATAAATATGGTATAATTTCTAAATGGCTGAGAAAAAAGCTTCAGGAGCAGCAAAATCGACAAGGGATTCAATTAGTAAAAGATTGGGCGTAAAAAGATTTGGCAATCAATTAGTCAAGGCAGGAGAAATTATTATTAGACAAAGAGGAACAAAATTTTATCCAGGTAAAAATACCTTTTTAGGGAAAGATTTTACTATTCATTCAAAAATTGAGGGATGGGTTAAATTTAAAACCAAAAGAAAAATAGGTTTTAATCAAAAGGCTCGCTGGATTAAAATTGTTGAAGTTGAACCTAAACATCCGCAATAAATTCGAAAATTATTTTATTTCTGTCTTTGCTGATATTTGCTTGATGATAAGTAATAGCTTTTATTTCTCTAGTTAAACTTTCAAATTTAAAACCTATTAGCTCTATTTTTACTTTTCCCTCCAATATTTCACATTTGGATACCCTAAAAAGTTTTTTTTCTACATAAGTTTTAATGAGTATTTTAGAAAGATAATCAATAAGTAATTCAACTTCATTTTTATAATTTAAAATTATTTTTGCTTTGGAAGGATTAGTTTTTTTAATTATTTTTGGTTTTAAATAAAAATTAATTGCTTTCAAAGATTCTTTAATTAATCCTTTTAAATTTTTAGAAATAATTTTAAACTTAATATCAGCAGTATGAGGTAGTAATTGAAACATTTTCTATAATTTTTGTTTATTTTATTCTAAAATTTTAAATGATGTTTAAAAATAAAAATGTTCTTATTTTTGGATTAGGAAAACTAGGCGGGGGGTTATCTGCTGTTGAATTTTTTATTAAAAATAAAGCTAATATCAGAATAACCGACTTAAAAAATAGAAAAGATTTAAAAAGAGAGATAATTAAAATAAATAAATTAAAAAATAAGTATAATTATTCCAAAAAAATTGAATTTATTTTAGGTGAACATAAAAAGGAAGATTTTAACTGGGCAGAAATTGTAATGGTTAATCCAGCTATTAGCTATAAAAATAAATTTGTTATCTATTCTCAAAAAAATAAAAAATTAGTGATCAATGATTGTTATCTTTTCTTTAACCTAGCTAAGGGAGAAATTATTGCCCTAACAGGAACCAGAGGGAAAACTACCACTACTTATTTTATCTATCAACTTTTTAAGAAATTTATTTCTAAATTAACCCACATTGGTGGCAATCAACCAGATAAATCTTTACTTAAAATTCTTAAAATAAGTAGTAATAATTTCATCCACATATTAGAACTTTCTTCTTTCCAGTTAGAATTTTATAGAAAAAATTTAAGGTCACCCAAAATAGCCATTATTACTAATCTCTATGAAGATCATCTCAATAGATATCAAACAATGGAAGAATATGGGAAAACAAAAGCTAAAATTTTTTTAAACCAAAAAGAGGATGATTTTTTAATTTTAAATTACGATAATAAATGGACTAAATTTTTTCTCAAATTAAAACCCAAAAGTCATATTTTTTATGTGTCACTAAAAAAATTACCATTAAATTTAAATGGTATTTATTATATAAAAAATAATATTTATATAAGACAGGGTAAAAGAGAATTTTCTTTTCAATTAAACAAAGAACTGTTATTATTATGGGGAAGGCACAATATTTATAATTTAATGTTTGCCCTTATTACTCTTTTTATTTATTCTCACTATCAAAACAAAAAAATAGAGTGGCAAAAAGTTGTAAGATTTTTACCAAATTTAAAATTTCCACCCTTTCGTCAGCAAATTATTTATCAAAACGAAAAAATTAAAATTATTAATGACTCAGCCAGCACTGCTCCTCAAGCAGCTATTGAAGCCATCGAAAAATTTTCTTTTATAGATCATCAAATTATTTTGATTATTGGCGGGACAGATAAAAATTTAAATTTTAGTAATTTAGCTAAGGTAATTAAAAAATATATTGAACCTAAAAATTTAATAGTCCTTGAAGGAAGTGCTTCTTTAAAAATTATAGAAGAATTAAAAAAAATTAAATATAATTTAAAAGAAATTCATCAAGTTAATAATTTAAAAGAATGTGTCAATTTGGCTTTTCAATTAATTAAAAATAATAAAAAAAGTATTATTCTTTTCTCGCCAGCAGCTGCTTCTTTTGAAAAATTTAAAAACGAATTCGATCGTGGTAAAAAATTCAATCAATTAATTAGATATTATTTAAAAAATGAAAAGGATATTAACAGGAATAAAACCAACAGGTAAAATTCATTTAGGTAATTATTTCGCGGTTGTTAAAGAATTATTAGAGATGCAAAACAAATATGAAGTTTTTTTAATGATTGCTGATCTCCATGCTCAAACTATTCCTTATTTTCCTCAAGAATTAAAACAAACAATTTATGATTTGGTTAAGTCTTTAATTGCCTTAGGGATAAATACAAAAAAAGTAACTATATTTAAACAATCAGACATTCCAGCTCATTTATATCTTTTTTGGTTTTTAACAACTATTTCTTATATGGGAGAACTAAGTAGAATGCATGAATTTAAAGAACAAAGAGAAAAATATGGAAAAGAAGGAATAGGAGTAGGAATTTTTCTTTATCCGGTTTTAATGACCGCAGATATTATTTTATATAACACTGATATTGTTCCTGTTGGTGAAGATCAAAGACAACATTTAGAATTATGTCGCGAGTTAACTAAAAGATTTAATAATAGATTTAAAACAAATTTTAAAATTCCTGAAATTTATCTTAATCCTGAAACAGCAAAGATTATGAGTTTACAAGATCCAACTAAAAAAATGTCAAAATCAAACCCTGGAGGTTGTTTAGAAATTTTTGATTCTCTTAAAAAAATCAAAGAAAAGATATTAAAATCTGTAACTGACTCAGAAAAAGAAATAAAATATGATCCAATAAATAAACCAGGTATAAGTAATTTAATGACTATCTTTAAATATTTAACTCAAAAATCTTACCTTGAAATCGAAGAACTATTTAAAAATAAATCTTATTATGAATTTAAATTAGAAATTTTTAAAGCATTTACTAAATATTTTAGTCGAGCGAGAAAAATCAAACAAAAAATTTCAAATAAAAAAATAGATTTAATTTTAAAAAAATCAGCGAAAAAGATAAATATTATTGCTAATAGAAATTTAGATAATATCCTAAAAAAAATGGGATTAAAATAATTTATTTTACTCTTTCCACATATTCACCTGTTTCAGTATTAATAATTATTTTGTCTCCTACTTCTATAAAAAGAGGGACTGGTAATTGATAACCTGTTTCAATAGTAACTATTTTAGTATTACTTTTTTGAGAATCTCCCTTAATTCCTGGTGGAGAACTAACAACTAAAAATTGACTTTTAATTGGTAAGATAATATTAATAAGTTTTTCTTCTATAAAAATACCCTTTAAATTTAAATCTTTTTTAATGAAATTAGATTTAAATCCTAAACCTTTCTTATCTAATTCAAATTTTTTACCTATTTCATCTAAGAAATAAAAAATATTATTTTTTTGATATAAAAATTTAATTGGCCTTTCTTCTAATTCAACTAAAATTACTTCTTCTTCAGGATCAAGGTTTTGAGTTAAATTATTATTTGAGAGAATATTTTTAAGCTTCAATTGGAGATTAGCTCCACCTCTTCCTAAATGGGTATGCTTCAAATCAATAACTTCCCATAAGGAATTATTTAGAGAAATAATATCACCTTCGGATAAATCTTTTGCCCTTATTTTATTCATTAATTAATTTTTTTAATAAATTTTCAACAATCTTTTCATCATTTTCCTCTCGAATTAAATGGTTTTGTTTATTTCCTTTTAAAGATATATTAAAATTCTTAGATTCTAATGAAGAAAGACAAATTCCCAATCCTCCTCTCTCTTCACATTCATAACATATATTTCTTTCCATCTTTTCATCAACCCAAAATTCTTGATGACATTGAGCACACTCAATAAGTTTAATTTTTTCTTTACGACTTTCTTGGTATTTAGCGAAAATTTTACTTTCAACTATTTTTCGGTGTTTAGCATATTTAAATCTAGAAATTTTCATTATTTCATCAACATAATCAACTTCAGGAAGAGGTTTAGGACCATAAGTAATTCCCATAAATGGTTTAGTAATAATTCCATCAACAATTAACCGAGCATAAATATGATATTTAGGGATATTGATAAATTCATATGGTTGGATTTCAATAAATTCTTTACTAAAAATTTCAGCATCGAGACTTCCGCAACGAAAAACAATCATATTACCAACATTACCGAAAACTGCTTTAATAATACTTTCCGGAACTTGATCTAAATACTGATGAGATAAAATTAAATTTAATCTATATTTCCTTGCTTCAGAAAGAATATTAACAAAAGACTCAGTAGCAAAATTTTGAAACTCATCAATGTAAAGATAAAAATCTGGTCTCTCTTCTTCAGGCACATCAACACGACTCATGGCTGTTAATTGAAATTTAGTAATTAATAGACCTCCTAATAACATTGAATTTTCTTCACCCAATTTACCCTTTGATAAATTAGCCAAAAATATTTTTCTTTCGTCCATAATTTTTCTCAAATCAAAAGAGCTTTTTTCTTGGCCGATGATATTTCTAATTAGAGGACTAGAAATAAATTGGCCTACTTTATTTTGAATAGGAGCGATAGCTTCAGTTCTAAAATTAGCATGATATTTAGCAAATTCTTTTTCCCAAAAATTTTTAACTATCGGGTCTTTCAAATTAGAAACAACTTTATTTCTGAAGCTATCATCACCTAACAAACGATTGATATCAAGAAGGGTTGCGCCTTGATATTCCAATAAGGATAAAAGTGTATTTAAAAGAATATACTCCATTCTGGCTGACCAGGCATCAACCCAAATTTTTTTCATCACTGATAAAATACTTGAAGCAATAATATGTCTTGATTCATAAGAGACATTTTCCAGGGGATTAAAAGAAATAGGATAATTTAAATCAGAAGGATCGAAATAAATTACATCTTCTAATCTCTCCTTAGGAATATAAGATAAAATTCTTACTACGCTATCGCCGTGTGGATCTAAATAACCTAATCCCTCACCTGAATTTATATCATAAAATATTAAATTTTCTATTAGGGTTGTTTTACCACTACCCGTCTTGCCAATAATATACATATGTCTTCTTCTGTCTTCTCTTTTGATACCAAATTTTATTTCTCTGCCCCTAAAATGAGAGATACCAATTGGAGTTATTTCCATAATGTATTTAATTTAAGATTATTTTTAAATTGAATTGATAGATTATTTAAAAAATTATTTTAAAAAATTATTATATATAAT
>JANXCM010000059.1 GCA_025060085.1 Patescibacteria group bacterium | reverse complement strand
CTTCAATAAATATTTTCAAATTATAGTTGTATACAGTAGTGATAATATCTCTAAGTTCAGTAAAAGTAGCGGAAAAATTAAATAAAAATCCCTGACGAGAAATAATAGAATATATTAATTGCCTTATAGAATCTTCTTTATCTCCTTTGTGAGCTTCATCAAGAATAACATACCACTTTCCAAAATTTTCATAATTTTTGAAATCTAATATCTTCTCTTTTTGTTCTAAACCTAAATTATCCGAACGATAGTAAAAAATTTTTATTTCTTTATCCTTAAATAAGTATTGATTATCCTTTTTTATTTCTTCCCATTCTTTTAAATTTTTTAATTTTAGATAAAATCCTAAATTAGAATTATTTATTTCATAAATATACTCTTTAAATTGTTCAATTAAATCATCTCTATAAGTTAGAAAAAGAATATCATAAGGAGGAATTTCATTTAACTTTATCAATTTAATTAAAATTTCAATCAATTTTACAATTACTAAAGTTTTTCCCGAACCAGTTGCCATCCAAAAATTCATTCTATTAACAAAATTTTCAAAACTAACTCTATTATCATTTACTGGATAATATTCTTTTAAAAGTTTAACTATTTTTCCTTCTCCTTTTTTAGTTAGATCATAATCAATACCATTTTCAGGATAATTTGAATCAGATTTATAAAATTCAAAGAGATATTTTTTTCTTTCAAGATTTAGTTCTAATTTCTCATTTTCTCTATAATCTATCTTTTCATCATAATATCGCCATAAAATATTTAAAGCATTTTTTAAGGCTTCTTGTTGAAAATCATACAGATTTTTTGTTTTTGAAAATTTAACAAGATCAAAATTTTGCCAATTAAGCGGTAGATTTTCAAATTGTATTTCCTGAGCTATATTTTGAAGGATTAGTTGGGACATTTATCAAACCTAAAAGTTTTTATTTATTTTAATTTTTCTATCAATTTAATAAAGTCATTAACTGCACCCTCAAAACCTAATTTAGATTTATATGTTGGGGCGATATCTATTTTTTTATTAATAAAATATCCTTTTAGCATATAGAATTTTTCTATTTCCTTAATGAATTTATCTAGATCGTCTATTATTGATTTAAATTTTTTATGTTCACATATAATATCTTCTTCATTTAAAAATTCTATGTTAGAAATTTTTTCATTAGTGTCTGAATGAGCAAGATATTTATTTCTAATTTTTTTTAATTTAGAATTTTCTTTTTCTAATTCTTCTATCTTTTTTAATAAATCTTCTTTTTCTTTTTTTAGAGAAATATCAT
>JANXCM010000058.1 GCA_025060085.1 Patescibacteria group bacterium | reverse complement strand
AAGCAAATCAGATTTTAGTGAAATAGAAAAACAAAAGATAGTTTTGAAAGCTTTAATTTTGTTAACTTACTTAAGAATAGTAGCCAATAGAATAAAAGAAAAAGATCGAAATTTATATCATCTCCCTTTATTAATAACTTTAGTAAATTCTGTAAATGTCGATGATGCTGATCTTAAATTATTTTTTAAAGAATTGGCAAAAATTGCTGAAAATGAGGTAGATGAAGAAATTTTTAATCAATCTAAAGAGGAATTAATAGAATTATTATTTAAAAATGATAATTTAATTTTTCCTAATGGAGATAGATTGAAAATTGATGAAGATTTAATAATAAATATAAGCTATATGGATGTATTAGAAATGGTGTATAATTCCAAATCTACTGGCAATATTGAAGTTTTAACCATTCCTAAAAGTAAACAGGAGATAATTTTTAGAATTAAAAAATCAGACAGACCTTTTGCTTTAATTAAAATAGGAGACATATCTAATTGGTTCAAAGGTCTATCAAATAATTATGAAATTTTTGAAAGTTTTGACAATGAAAGTATATTTAGACAAATAAATAGAGATGATTCTGATATTAATATTTTAATGGGCTCCAGAGCTTTTTATGAAGGATGGGATTCTAATAGACCTAATATTATTTTGTATATTAATATCGGCGTTAGTAGTCAAGCTAAAAAGTTTATTCTCCAATCAGTAGGTAGAGGGGTAAGAATAGAACCAATTAAAAATGAAAGAAAAAGATTAGAAAATTTATTCAAGGCTAATAAAGTTGATAAAGAAAATTATGAAAAGATTAAAGATTTAGTTTCTCCTATAGAAACTCTTTATATTTTTGGCACCAAACCTGAATTTTTAACTGAAACTATTAATTCTCTTAGAGAGATAAGCAAAACTGAAGGAGAAATTATAGGAAAATATTTTGAAATAAATGAATCGATTGAAAATTATCCCTTATTGGTACCTGTTTATAAGTTAGCAGAAAATACATTAGCGGAAAAATTAGATAATAGCGATAACAGTAGTATCAAAAAATACTACATCAATGAAAAAGATTTAAGTTTAATCAAAGATTATTTTAATTATATACAAGACGATAGGATATTAATTGTTAATTATGACATCCAGCCTAAAATTTTGAATTTTATTAAGAATAGTTTTAATAGAATAGATAATTATTATAGTTTAAATAAAAAAGGAAATA
Organism: Patescibacteria group bacterium; assembly: GCA_025060085.1. Lineage (GTDB taxonomy): Bacteria > Patescibacteriota > Minisyncoccia > UBA6257 > HR35 > JANXCM01. Next base: position 249 of record JANXCM010000058.1, on the reverse strand, counting down.
TAAATAGATTTGATTTATTATTAACATCAATAGTTAATCATTTTTCTATAATTCCACAAGAATTTGAAAAATTTGAAAAAGTAGAAAGAGGTAAATTTATTGTTCACTTTGAAAAAATAAAATTTTCTAAATTAGAAAAAATCGAGGAGTTTTTAGAAATAATAGAGGAAATTAAAAATATTAAAAGCAGAGAAAAGAAAATTAGAAGCTTACAGAATAAATTACTAAAGGAAGGAATATATGACAAAG
>JANXCM010000057.1 GCA_025060085.1 Patescibacteria group bacterium | reverse complement strand
TTATTTTTTACAAAATAATTTTTATTTAAAATTGTTATGTTATAATTGAATTTAAAAATTTAAAATTTATTTAACTATTTAAATTAACTAATTTTTTAAAGATTTATATATCTAATTTTATTTTTATAAATAACAATGTCTAAAACAGAAGAGAATATTTTTTTAGCCATTAAAATTTTACTCTTTCTTGCTCCTCTTTCTTTGATTTTAGTTTGTCCGGGATATTTTTGTCCATTTAATCTTTTTTTTCCTTATATTACTGGTAAAGCTATTTTTTTTAGAATAATTGTTGAAATTGCTTTGCTTTTGATGGTTATTTTTCTTCTTAATAATAAACAATTCTTTCCTAAGAAAAATGAATATCTTTTCTGGGTGTCAGTGATATTTATTATCGGCATTTTTATTGTTAATCTTTTTTCCATGCGTCCTTATCTTTCTTTTTGGGGAAATGCTGAAAGATCTGAAGGTGTTTGGGCTTTAATTCATTTTATCATTTGGTTTTGGCTTTTATGGATAGTTTTTAAAATTGATCCTTCTTTTAAAAAGACTATTTTTTATTCTTTTTTGATAGCTCTATATATTATTTCATTTATCGAAATTTATCAAGGAATAAAATTAGGAGAAATAAGACCTTCTTCCACTTTAGGAAATGCTACTTATGTCGGCTTTTTTGCTAATTTAATGTTATTTTTATGTTTATATTTTTTGTATAAATCTTCTCCTCAGGAAAAAATATTTATTTGGATAGGTATTATCCTTTCTCTTTCTTCTATTATTATTTCACAAACTCGAGGAGCAATTTTGGGAATAGTTGCTGGTTTATTTATATTTGGTTTGTATTACTTTTTGAGCTCAAAAAGTAAGATTCATTTTAAAATTTTAGGTTTAATTTTTGTTTTTTTGGTTATTTTCTCTTTTTATCAATTTTTACTTACTGATTATGCTTTAAAAATTCCGGGGATAAATAGGGTAGCAGAATCAATTAAAAGCAAAGAACCATATATGCCTAGATTAATTTCATGGGGAATTTTCTTGGATGCTTGGAAGGAAAAACCTTTTCTGGGTTATGGATTAGAAAATTCGCCTATCGCTTATTTTAAATCTTTTAATTCAGAAATTTTCAAATATGAAGAGGTGATTTTCGATCGTCCTCATAATAAATATATTGAAATATTAGTTACTAACGGAATAATTGGAGCTATTTTTTGGTTAGCTTTATATTTAGTTATTATTTACTCTATTTTTAAAAATGAAACTAATAATTATTTACGGGCAAGCTTATTAGGTTTTTTTATTGGTTATTTAGTTCAAAATTTTACCCTATTTGATGTTCAAGCAAGTTATTTACCGCTATTTTTCGGTTTAGCTCTTTTAGTTCCTCCAGTGTTTAATTTAAAAAAAGAAAAAATTAATGAAGCTCATGTTCTTCCTCTTCAATTTTTAATTGGCGGTTTAGTAATTATCGGAATTATTATCAATATCTATAATTTTTATATTGTTCGAGGTATTGTTGAGGGATTATCTTCTCCTTTTCCTAGAGGAAT
>JANXCM010000056.1 GCA_025060085.1 Patescibacteria group bacterium | reverse complement strand
AAACTTCAATAAATTAAAAGTATCAATCTATATTGATCTTTTATGAGAAGTTTTGATTATTAAAAATAAAAGGATAATTTTAATTAAATAGAAATATTAACTTAGAAAATTAAACGCTAAATTAGTAGAATATTAAAAATTAAATAGAGATATTATCATTATACTCTAATTTAGTTTAAAATTTTATAGATGATCAAATTTTATTTTCGATCTTTGAAAGATAATAAACTTATTGAGTTTAAAGAATTCAGAATAGGATCTTTGGTTTATGTAACAAACCTAAATGAAAATGATATTATTTTTTTAGAAGAAAAATTATTATTAGATAAAAAAACAATTTTGGATGTACTAGATACTAATGAGATACCTCGTTTGGAAATAAAAAATAATATTAATTATATTTTTCTCAGAGCTCCAGTAATAGAAAATAAATCTATTCAAACTACGCCCATTTTAATAGTTATTTCATCAGAATTTTTTGCTATTATTGGCCAGGAAATAAAAATTATAGATAATCTAATAAGAAGAGGTAGATTTTTTACTACTCAAAAAACAAAATTATTTTTAAAAATTTTATTTACTATTTTCAATTTATATGAAAAAATAATTATTCAGATAAATAAAAAAATAAGATCAAGTGGTTTAGACTTAAGTAATGTTAATGAAAAAACTGTTAGTAGTTTTGTCGAATTTGAAATTATTTTACAAGATTTACTAACAATCTCACTTATTCCGACTAAACACATTTTTTCAAATATTTTAAAAAAGGGGGTTTTAACTTTATTTGAGAAAGATAAAGAACTTTTAGAAGATTTAATTTTAAAGATTGATCAATTAGAAGAAATTTCAAAAGCAAGTTTAAAAAATATTACTCATATTAGAGAAGCATATGAAGTAATTTTAACTAATAGTGTCAATAAAGCTATTAAATTTTTAACATCATTAACAGTTATTATTGGGCTTCCAACATTAATTGCTTCTCTTTATGGAATGAATTTAAAACTTCCAATGGAAAATTATCCTTATGCTTTTTTTGTTATTCTTTTTCTAAATATATTTTTAATGATAATTTTATTAATATATTTTAATAGAAAAAAATGGGTATAATTGATTATTTATGAATTACAAAAAATGTCTTATATCCTTTGGTTCAAAGAAATTGACAAAAATAAAATAAGTTTAGTAGGAGGGAAAAATACTAACCTAGGTGAAATGTATCAAAATTTGATTGGATTGGGCTTAAGAATCCCTAATGGTTTTGCTGTTACTACCGAAGCTTATGACTATTTTATTAAATTTAATAATTTAGAAAAAAAAATTAAAGAAATTTTAAATAAAACTAATATTTACAATATTAATCAACTTTCAAAATCTGGTGAAGAAATAAGAAATTTAATTAAAAATGGAGAATTCCCCGACGATTTAAAAAATAAAATTTTAGAGGCATTTGATAATTTAAAGAAAGAATATAAAAAAGACATATCCGTTGCTGTTCGAAGTAGTGCTTCGGCAGAAGATTTACCCGATGCATCTTTTGCTGGTCAGCAAGACACTTATTTAAAT
>JANXCM010000055.1 GCA_025060085.1 Patescibacteria group bacterium | reverse complement strand
TAAGAAGATAAAAAATAAGGATAAAAGTAAGAGAAGTTTTAATTTAGTAATGAATGATATTAACATTATTGTAAGTATAAAAATTTAATAATATTATGATTATAATTTTAATCTATAATATTTTAATATAAGGTAATTAAATTATTTTAAAAAAAATTAATTATTTAATTTTTATTTTCAATTTCTATTCCTAACTCTTTTAATTGAATATCGTTAACTTCTGAAGGTGAATTCATCATTAAATCTCTTCCCTCACCTGTTTTAGGGAAAGCAATAACTTCTCTAATATTGGGCTCATTTTCTAAAATCATTAAAATTCTATCTATTCCTGGAGCAATTCCACCATGAGGAGGAACACCATAATCAAAAGCTTCCAGAAGATGGCCAAATTTTTGATACAAATCTTTTTCTTTATGCCCTAACGTCTTAAAAACTTCAATTAAAATTTCTTTATCAATGGTTCGAATACTTCCTCCACCAATTTCATAACCATTACACACAAAGTCATATTGCTCGCTTAATAAACTTAATGGTTCATTCCTTAATTTATCAATTACTATTTCCTTATTAAATTCATCATTCTTTAATTTAGGTTGAGTAAATGGATGATGCATTGGATTCAAATTTCCATCCTCTAAAATTTCAAACATTGGAAAATCAACGACAAAACAAAAAGCTAATTCATTAAGATCATTTTTATTTTTTCTCAAATCTGGTTTATCACTTTTAAATTTTTCTATGGCTTCTTGATAGGTTAATCTAGGAAATGGTATCGAAGTAATTTTCTTTTGAGGATATAGTTTCTCAACGATTTCAATAAATAATTTTTCAATCAACTTAAGAATATCTTCTTTTTCAATAAAACTCATTTCAATATCCAATTGAGTAAATTCTGGTTGACGATCACCACGAGGATCTTCATCCCTGAAACATCTTGCAATCTGAAAATATCTTTCTATTCCTGAAACCATTAAAAGTTGTTTATATTGCTGAGGAGATTGAGGTAGGGCATAAAATTTTCCTTTATGTAATCTTGAAGGAACTAAATAATCTCGAGCACCCTCAGGAGTAGATTTAGTTAAAATGGGTGTTTCAACTTCAATAAATCCTCGTTGAGAAAGCCAATTGCGAATAAATAAGATTAATCTATGTCTGTTAACTAAATTTTTTTGCAATCTTTCTCTTTTTAAATCTAAATAACGATATTTAAGCCTAATTTCTTCATTAATCTCATAACCGTCGCTATCGATAGGAATAGGTAATGTTTTTGCTTCGGATAAAATTTGAATATCTTCAACTATCACTTCAATCTCACCAGTTAAAATTTTAGGATTAAATAATTTTTCATCTCTCTTTTGAATTTTACCTCTTACCCTTATCACCATTTCTTCTCTTAATTTCAAAGATTTTTCAAAGGCTGAAGCATTTTTTAAAACTACACATTGAATAATTCCACTTCGATCACGCAGGTCAAAAAATATTAATTTACCATGAGATCTCACAGAATTAACCCAACCAAATAATTCTATTTTTTTCCCTATTTTAGAAAGAGTTTCAGAAATAAATATTTTTTTCATCTTAATCAATTATTTTATCACAAGTGAACCATTTAAATCTGTTCGCCAATAAGGAATAGATAATAATTTTAATCTTTGAATAACTTCAGAATGAGGATGACCGTAACGATTTTGTCCTACTTGAATA
>JANXCM010000054.1 GCA_025060085.1 Patescibacteria group bacterium | reverse complement strand
ACATTTAAGATAGATATTATATTTTTTATAATATTATTCATTTTAGGCATTGTTTTAGCATATAAATTTCATTCTTCATTAACTTCCAATATAAAAGAAAGATTAATAATTAATTTTATTAATTCTGAAGAAGAAAGTAATGAAGTTAATTTAAATTTTACTAACCCATCTGGTTTATCTTTTTTAAACTTCAATCTACCTAATAATGATTACCTTCTTAAGTTTGCTGATGATCTTTTAGAAAAATGTTTTAATAGTTCAATTTGGAAATTATTTGAAAAATATAATATCTATCCTATTTATATTTATTTCCAGGGCGAACTAAAGTATCTTGTTTTAGTTTTCGATTTTAGTCTAGGTTTAGGAAGTTTTCCGGACGTAATAGCTCAATACATTGAAAATGTTAAAAAGCTATATTTAGAAACAGAATACGATCATAATAGGAGAAGAAGATGGTAATTTAATTTTTACCTCACTTCTTTTAAAAATTCTAAGGATACTTTTTTAATCATTTCTTTTTGATAATCATAAAAATCTTTCCATACAACGACCAAATCAGCACCATTAAAAAACGCAGAAGCTATTTCATTTATCGTATCTCCACCAGCTATTCCTACTAAAATATCAAATCTTCCCTTTATTCTATTAATTTCATAAAAAGGTAATTATTTATCTTTAAATGATTCCTCTGTTTCATCTACTCCTCGATGAATTAAGGCTACTTCTGGTAAATCTTTTAGTTGATAAAGAAGATATGTGGGGTTATTTACGTTCATAAAATCTAAAAAAATATCAAGATTAAATTTTTTTTGAGATTTTTATAGCTCGATTAATGGTTTCTAAAGGCGCTGAAGCCATAATCACCATTCCTTGTGCTTTTCCTTCATAGGTTAATCCTATTTCTGTTGATGCCCTATCAATTGTTTTCCAATCAGCCACTAAATATCCTTTCCAATATTTTCTCAAAAAAATTTAAACCTTCAATTCCATATCTTTTCAAAAATGGAGTACCTGCTTCGAGTATTATTCTTTCATCCTTAGGTAATTCCGATATAATTTTTAAAGCTTTTTCTTTATTAGAATTTATAGATATTTGAAGATATTTAAGTTTTTTATTTAGCATTTTTAAGATTATAATCTATAATTTAAATTGAAATAAATGAATACTAAAAATCCTGAATCATTTAAAAAAGAAAATAAAGAAAAGAAAAGTAAAGAAGAAAAAAAAGAAGAATTAAAAAAATTAGGTTTTGAAGATAAAGAAGCTATTGAATATCTTGCTCAACATCTAACTATTGAAAAACTTAAGTAAAAATTAAGTATTTTTGAAAGTTTAGGTTTTTCAGATCCTGTAAAATTAATAGAAAAATTTCCTCAAATTGCTAGTCTTGATATTCAAAGAGTAATTAATCAAATTAAACAATTAGGTTTTTCAGATCCTGTAAAATTAATAGAAAAATTTCCTCCAATTGCTGGCTATGATATTCAAAGAGTAATATATAGATTAAAATTAATAGAAAGACTTAATAAAAAATTTAATTTAAATTATAATCCAATTCAAATAATAGAAAATTTTCCTCCATATCTAGGTTATAAACTAGAACGTATCCTATTCTACTTAAGAATAGCTTATTATTTTAAGATAAATGAAGCAAAATATAGATATTTAATTACTAAAAATCAATTCTTAATCTTCTATATCTTATATAAAACTAGAAATCAAATAGATAGAGATTTCACTCAATTTTCTTTAGAAATCAATAGAACATTAAAAGAATTAGCTAGAAATAAAGATAAAAAAAATAAAATTATTGAAGAAATTAAACAAAATTTACCAACTATTATCCAAGAACTTCAAAAGGAAAATAATATATTTTTGTTAAAATTAGCTAAATATTTAGAAAGGTTGAAATAAATAAAATTGAAAATTATGAAATTTTTAAGTTAATTCTTTAATT
>JANXCM010000053.1 GCA_025060085.1 Patescibacteria group bacterium | reverse complement strand
GCTAATAGTTTAAATGTCCCAACTTTAAAAATTTTAGAATACGTAGGCCTAGATAGATTTTCAGATTTTTTTATAAAAAAACTAAATTTTAAACCATATCAAAATATCAGTAATTATCAGTTAAGTATCGCAATGGGAAGTTTAGAAACAAGCCTATATGATTTGGCAAATTATTTTACTATTTTCCCAAATAACGGGATATACAAAAAACTTAAATTAGTAAAAGATTACAATCATAAAGAAAAAAATATTTTTGTCTCCTCTCCTCAGTATATTTCTTTAGTCAATAAAATTCTTTCTGATCGTTATACTTCTGTTGATCAATTTAGTATTAAGTCTAACTTAAATTTACCTTATAAAAATTATGCTGTTAAAACAGGAACTTCTAACAATTTCAAAGATAGCTGGACTATTGGTTATACGCCTGATTTTTTAGTGGGTGTTTGGTTAGGTAATACAGATTTCAGCTCAATGGACAAAGTATCTGGTACTATAGGTGCAGGAGAAATTTGGTCAGAAATAATGAACTTGCTTTTTGCTTCTCCTTATAACAAAAATTCTAATTTTGATTTCAGCTATTTAAAAGAATTTAAAGATAATGATGACAAAATATATTATGGATTAAAAAATGATAATTTTCTAAAAAATAAATATGCTCTTTTAAATGAAAAATATTTAATTATTAATCCTCATCATCGAGCAGTTTATTTACTTGATGAAGAAAGTAAAATATTTTTAAAAGCAAAAAAAGAAGTTCATTGGAAAATTAATGGTGAATATTTTAACTATGGCAAAGATTTATATTTTAAACCTCTTAGGGGTGGAAAATATACTATTGAAGCCTATGATGATAATATCAGCGAAAAAAAAGAAATCTATATAATTGACTAAATAAATTTATTTTTAATTAGAATATAATTTAAAATTAACATCTAAATATAATTTAAAAAAATATAATTATTTAAAATAAATCCTTTTATGACTAAAGAACAGAAATTCTATCAAGCACTTCAAGATCTATTTATCGGAGCAAAAATTGAAGGAGAGGGTGGTTTTGTTAACTTGATGAAAATTAAGTCAAAATACTATTCTCAAATTGAAAAAAATTTAAAAGAAGATATCGATAAAAATTTAGAAAAATATCCAAAATTTAGAGAAGAACTTTTCGATAAACTCTATAATTTTTTTAATCGCTATTTTACGAAATCAGGCTCAATCTATTTTAACTATACTCCATTCTTCCAAAATGTTTACGACAAAGTTTACACTGATGATAAAGATGTAATTTTATTTTGGAAAACAAGAATGCTTTATTATGTGAAAACAGACAGAATTTTCAGAAATCTTGAAATTGAACTTGAAGAAAATAATCAGAAATATAAATTCTTTTTTGATGTTTCAAACTTAGAATACAAAAAGGCAAATGAAAAAAGAAGTTTAATCTATGAACTTAAAGATATTGGTAAAGATAAGACTATTATTTTTAATGTTTATTATTCAGAGAAAGGAAGAAAAACTAACTATGATGAGATTAAAAAGAAATTGAAAGAAAAGAATGTCAAAATCACAGACGATATTTTAGATAAAGCCTTTACTATTTTTGAAAAACAATCAGAAGTAGATTATTTTATCAATAAAAATGCTAATGAATTTCTGAAAGAACAATTTAAACTCTGGCTTTATCAATATTATTATTCTGAAGATGCAGAATGGCCCAAAGAAAGAATTGATGAACTTCAGATATTAAAAAATATTGCTTACAAAATCATAGATTTCATTTCTCAATTTGAAGATGAATTAGTAAAAATTTGGAATAAACCTAAATTTATTTTCAATTCTAACTATGTCATAACTTTAGATAGGTTAATAAAACAAAATAAAGAGAAGGGAATTGAAATTATTGAGAAAATAAAAAATCATAAAAATTTTAAAGAGCAAGTCAGAGAATGGCAAGAATTAGGAATTATAGAAGATAAACCAGAAAATTTATTTGAAAAAAATTTAACAAGCTCAGAACTTAAA
>JANXCM010000052.1 GCA_025060085.1 Patescibacteria group bacterium | reverse complement strand
TAAAAAGCAGAGTAAAGAAAAATTTGGGAGGAGATTACTTTAGTATTTTTAAAAATATTTCTGATTATTTAAACTCTTTCGATTATGTGGTAGTTAATTTAGAGGGTCCAGTTTCTAGCATAGGAAAGAATATGGGCAATTTATATTCTTTTCGAATGGAGCCTAAAATATTAGAAGCTTTAAATAAGAGCAATATTAAAGTTTTAAATTTAGCCAATAATCATATCTGGGATTATGGTAAAGAAGCATTTAACGATACTTTAAAAAATTTGAAGGAAAATAATTTCTATTATTTTGGGTCAGGAATAAATGAAATTGAAGCTTATTCAGGAATAATTTTAGAAAAATCAGAAACTAAAATTGGACTAATATCATTTACAGAATTTTTAAAAAATATTCAAGCAAAAATTAATAAAGAAGGCATTGCCTATTTGGAAGAGAAGTTATTTGAAAAATATATTAAAGAAATAAAGAAAAAGGTTGATATTCTGGTAGTAAATTTTCATTGGGGAGAAGAGTATAAATATGAACCAAACGAAAGACAAAAATACTTTGCTAAAAAAGCCATAGACCTTGGAGCTGATTTAATCATAGGCCATCACCCTCATATTGTCCAAAGAATTGAAAAATATAAAGATAAATTTATTTTTTATTCTTTAGGTAATTTTATTTTTGATCAAAATTTTTCCAAAGAAACAATGAAGGGAGGTTTAGTAGAAGTAGAAATTGAAGATAGAAAAATAAAAAATATTTATTTTCGGTGGAGTTATTTAAATAATAATTTTCAAGTGGAAAAAATAAGTGAAAAAATGATTCTTTATGAGATTGAAGGAAAAATTTATAAGTTATTGATTGCTGATGAGCCTGATGAATGGGAAAAAGGATTAATGTTTGTCAAAAAACCATTAGATTTTGATGGAATGATTTTTATTTTTCCTAATAAACAAATTAGGTATTTTTGGAACAAAAATACTTTAGTAGATTTAGATATTTATTGGTTAAACGATAGTAAAATAATTGATAAAAATCATTTACCTTCAATTTTAAAAACTAAAAATATTAAAACAATATCTTCTAAAATTTCTGTAAATAGAGTGATAGAAATAATTAGATGAAAATATTTCTAATAAATACAATATCATTATTTTTTAATATAAGTTTTAAATTATAATTAAATTTTAAAAATTATTACTTTCTAATGATCGAAAAAATAAGAAACTCTAATATAAAAGAAAAAATAAAAGAATTATTGAAACAAATAGTAAGTATTAGAAATCAAAGTAATATTAGTGAAGAAGATATGAAGAAAGTTGAAGAATTATCAGCAGAAATAGAAAGATTAAGAAAATTATTATTATCATCTCTTTCCGAAGAAGAAATATATGGAAAAGAAGAAATATATAGAGAACTATACTATTATGATCCTTACTATTATCCTAGACATTTAAAAGAAGTAGAGAAAAAGATAAATTATAGAGTAGTGGAAATATTAGAAGGGCATGAATATATTATATATACCCTTCAAGTTCTACCTAATGGGACAATTGTTTCAGAAAGTTATGATAGAACAATAAGAATATGGGAAAAGAAAATGGAGAGTATATATGTAGGGAAGTAATAAAACTTGATTATCCTATAAATACTCTTCAAGTTCTACCTGATGGAGAATAATTGCTGGAGATAATAAAGGTAGAATTATTATTCTTGATAATGAAAAAATAGAATAAAATTAAAATTAAATATTTATAATAAATTAAATATAAAAATATCAAATTATAAGTATTTAGAATTTAACACTATGATTTTTAAAATATTCGTAGGTTAAATTATTTATTAAAAATTTTTTTTAATGAAAAATGGACAAGATGTTTAAATACTCAATAATCACTGGTCTTTTTTTATTTATCGTTATTCTCTTTTGGTTTGTTTATAAATATCCCTCAAGTAATCAATTTTCAAGAACATTTACGGTCACGGGAGAAGGTAAAGTTGAAGTTGTTCCTAATATTGCAGAAATAAGAATTGGTTTGATTACTCAAGGTAGTGATTTATCTAAAATTGAAAATGAAAATACTCAAAAAATAAATAGAA
>JANXCM010000051.1 GCA_025060085.1 Patescibacteria group bacterium | reverse complement strand
GAAGTACAAATATAATAGCGGAGAATATACTTTAGATGAATTAATTAGTTTAAATTTAAATAAAATTTATGCTCGGCAAAATTATCAAGGAGGTTTTACTTTCTGGCCATATTCATCATATGCTGATATTTATTTAACTCTTTATGTATTAGAAGTTTTAAATAATCTTAGAAATATTGGCTATCCTATTGATGAGGAAGTTTTTAATAAAGGCATTAACTATATAAATATTAATTTCAATAAAATTTTTAAAGATCAAGCTATACTCTCCAAAAAGTTTATTGTCAATTTAGCTTATCGTTTAAACAATTTAGGTATTTTAGATAATTTTCTTACTCTTAATATGATGTTAGAACAAATATTAACCGATGATTATCTTCATCGAGAAGCAAGCAGTAACGAACTATTAGACTTAACTTCGATATATCTCAATAAAAATTCCTCAGAAACAGGTAGAATTCAAAAATTACTTTTTATTAGCGAAAATACTAATTTAGATAAAAACTTAAATAAGATTCTTAAAACTCTTGAAAAAAGATTGAGAATAGATGGCCGAGGAGCATATCTAGCTTCGGATAATTCATTATTAGGGGGTGGATTTTATGAAACAACAGTTAAAAACACTGCTAGATATCTTAAATTAAAAAGCCTTCTTAGAGACGATTTACTTTCTGAAAAATTAATTAGATGGTTAATTTATTCTCAAAAAAGATTAAATCCTCAAATGTTATTCTCTACTCAAGATAGCATAGAAATTTTAAATGCTTTTTATGAGTACTTGAGATGGAAAAAAGAAACAACTTCTAATTTTTCTCTAGAAATAAAATTGAATGAAAAATTAATCAAAAAATTAGATATAAACCCCAAAAATATATTTCAAACATTCGAAATGAATATTCCATTGAGCGAAATAAAATTGAATGAAATAAATTTATTGAATTTGAATAGAATTAAAAATAATAATTCGCCTAATAATTTTTACTTTGAATCTGAAATGAAATATTATCTAAGTAATAAAAATGTTTTAGCTCGAGATGAAGGTTTTACTATTTTGAAATCTTTTTATTATTTACCAAACAATACCCAAACACCATTAATTCCAGCTAATAAAGTTAAATCAGGAGAAGTTTTGCTTGCAAAGATTAAAATAATAGTTCCCAAAAAAAGATTTAATGTAGCAATCGAAGATTATCTACCAGCAGGAATGGAGATAGTTAATATAAATTTAGCAACAGAAAGAAAAATATTTGGAAATTTTGTTGATTATCAATCTTCTAAGGAATTATTCCCCTCTCACACAGAATTTAGAGATGATAAACTTTTCCTTTTCGTAAATGAATTAGATCCGGGAATCTATGAATACAATTACTTTGTTAGAGCTTTGGTTAAAGGAAAATATTTAAGATTACCATCTCAAGTTTGGGAAATGTATTTTCCAGAAAATTTTGGTAGAACAAATTCAGAAATATTCGAAATTGAATGAAAATAAAATTAAAAATAATAATCTCTCTTTTTCTTTTTTTATTTTTAGTTAATTATTTCCTAAATCTTTATTTATTAAATATCTATCATCAAAATAATTCTAAAGTTATTAAAGATAGAAATAACGAAATTCTCTTTTTGATTCCTAATGAGAAAGATAATTATGCTTTTTATAGGCAAAATTTTCCAGAAATAATAAAAAAATTGGTAATAAAAAAGGAAGATAAATTTTTTTATTATCATTTAGGCTTAAACCCAGTTTCTCTTTTTGAATATTTATTATCTTATATCCGAATAAAAGAGAGAATTTCTCAAAGCACAATCAGCCAACAGCTAGTAAAAATAATTTTAGATAATGAAGATCAAAGAAGTATTTTAAATAAAATAACTGAAATATATTTAAGTTTAGTTTTGGAATTATTTAATTCAAAAGAAAAAATACTTACTATGTATTTAAATAGTGTCTATTTGGGTAATAATTTTCAAGGATTTCATCAAGCAAGTTTAGCTTATTTTAATAAAAATCCAGAATTTTTAACCATCGAGGAGATTAGTCAACTAGTTGTTTCTATTTCTAATCCTAACAGTAACAATCCTTCAAATCAAATAAACATCTATCTAGCTAAAAATTTTTTAGAAAAAAATGGAATTGATTATAAAAAAGAAAATTTTATTCCTCATT
>JANXCM010000050.1 GCA_025060085.1 Patescibacteria group bacterium | reverse complement strand
AAATAAAAATAGAATAAATAAAAAATTAGACATAATAAGATTAAAAGCCAACATTTTAAGATCGCTAAAAAATAATTTTAATTTACCTCTTTCTCTCAGCTTTTTATTAGAATTTATAAATAAAAATGAAAATAATATTGATAATTTAAACAAAAATGAATTGATCACTACTTTAAAAAATCTCGATCAATTTTATCAATTTCTTTTTCCTTGGCAAAAAATTAAAAAAAATATTTTAATGATGATTAAAAAAAGAGAAATTTTAAGAAAAAATAAAAAATTTGAATTGGCTGATAAAATTAGAGAAAAATTAAAGAAATCCTTTATCTATCTTGAAGATCAAAAAGAAAGGACATTAATAGTAAATTTAAATTAGTTTTTTGGCCTTATTCAATCTCCATTTTAAAATTTCCTTATGATTACCAGACAATAAAACCTTCGGTACTTTCAATACTTTACCTTCTTTTGTTTTAAAAATAGCTGGTCGAGTATAAACAGGATAGCTCATTAATTTTTCTCCTCGACGATCTTCAAGAGAAAGGGGATTTTTCAAAAAACCCGGTAAATATCTTGAAATAGCATCAACAATTACCATTGCAGGCAATTCGCCTCCAGTTAAAATATAGGGACCAATAGATAAAGAAAGATCAATTATCTTTTTAACTCGTTCATCAACCCCTTCATAATGCCCACAAATAATAATGAAATGTTTATAATTAATTAATTTTTTAATTAACTGATAATTAAATTTTTTACCTCTGACATCCGTTAAAATTGTTATTTTAGGTGAAAGTTTAGATTTTTTTTGGGCAAATTTTAAGGCAGAATAAATAGGTTCAATTTTTAGAACCATTCCTGGACCTCCGCCATAAGAATAATCATCAGTAGTTTGAAATTTATCTTTAGCGAACTTTCTTAAATTAATTAAATTTATTTTAATGATTTTTTTTTCTTGAGCTTTTTTTAGAATAGAATTATTAAAATAAGAGAAGGCCTCAGGAAAAAGAGTAATAATATCAAACCTGACCATTAATAATATTCAAAATATTACTTTTTAAGATCTTCAATAATTTGATCTCCTCTTGTTTTTAATTTGCTAAATTGGTCAGGTTCTTCTATTTTAATATTTAATCGGGCATGATATTTAAGTCCGATAGCTCGCATAATAGTTTTAATAGCTTTAATCATTTCTCCTCGACGACCAACCAAAAGTCCCATATCTTGAGGATTAACCTTAATTTTTAGTAAAACACCTAATTCATCAAGATGACGAGAAATTCTAACATCATCAGGATTATTAACTAAATTCTTAATAATATTCTCTAAAACTAATAAATAGGGCGATTTATCCATTATTTACCTTTCTTATCTTAATTAATAGCGACCATAAATTTAATTTACCTTATTTTAACATTAATTTTAGAAATATCAACTGGTAATTTAGATAACCAAAATGGCCAAAGAGTTAATTCTGCCTTTTCTACCTGATCGTATCTTTGAATTATTTGTTTGACATTAGCTGTTTCTTGACCAGCTATTTCAGTAATTAAATTATTTGGATTTAAATCTGCCTTAACTTCAATTTCACCCTTAAGAGAAACATTTAATTCTTTATTTTTTAAATAAAAATTATTCATTCTTAATGAATCAATTTTAAGATTGATGATTTTAAAATTTAAATCTTTTCTTAGATTTTGTTTTGAAATCATATCTTTTAAAAAATTTTTTAGAGAACTTTCTTTCACACCCATCGTTTTCAAAGAAGCACTACCGGTTAAAATAATTTCATCTGCTTGCTGACCAATTTTATGAGAAATGTTAACTATTTTTGAATCAAAAATTCCTAATTCTTCGGGGAAAATGTAATGGGCATATTTTAATTTTAATTCTTGCTTAATTATTTCTTGAAGTTGTTTTTCCAAAGCTATCTTTCCGTTATTAATATCATCTATCGAAACAAATTTTACTTCCGAATCAGAAATAATAGGTTCAATTAATCTTACTTCTATTTTATCTTCCCATTGAGTACCAATTAAACCAGGTATTTTAAATTTAGTATTCAAATCTGAAAGAATGTATTTAGAATCATTTTTATCAGCAAAGACATTAACTTCTTGCTCGCCACCGGCTTCTAAATTTACTCTTTCCATTGTTCGATAGATATAACCTTCTTCAGTTTGAATTCTTGTTCCTGGTACTAAAGAAATAGGATTAATAGTATCCTTATTGATAAATTTTACTTTGCCGGTAATAGAATTTCTTCCTTCTCTGATACCTGTTGTCTTTTGACGAATAGAATGATTTTTTTCAATTTCAATATATTCAGATGGTAAAA
>JANXCM010000004.1 GCA_025060085.1 Patescibacteria group bacterium | reverse complement strand
AAATGGCTTATTTACTTTTTAATCGTTTTTTGATAATAATTAATCAAATTTGGCAAGAAGGAGAGAGACTTCAAAAAGAAGAGAAAATTTCTCCTGAAATAAGTTTGTTAATAAAGAAAATTGAAGAAGTTAAAAAGAAAACTAAACCAACAAAAATTTTAAATCTTCAAAAGGTTATTACTCCTAAATCTAAAGAGAAGAAAATAATACCAGCAATTAATATCCAAAAATCAGAGGAACCAAGGGTGGTAAAAATTCAAGTTCCAAAGATAGAAACTAAAGATTTAACTCCTCCTTCCACTATGCCTGAAATTTCAGGAACAAAAATAGATATCCCTAAAATCAAATCTGAAAATTTAACTCCTACCTCTTGGTTTCCCAAAGAAGAGAAAGATAAAAAGGAAAAAGAAGAAAAAGAACAATCAACAAAGGTAGTCATTATTAAAAAAGACCAAAGGGGTCAAAAAGATGAGGGGGTTGTTGATTTATCACAATATTAAGTTTTCTCAATAAATACAATAAATTAAAAATTATTTTATAATATAAAATATATTAAAATAAATTATTTAAATATTACCATCTTGAGTTATGAAATTTTTCAAAAATGAGATTTAATATTCCTCAATTTGTTACCATTGAGGATAAAATTTTAGTCGGTCCCATAGGAATTACTATTAGACAATTATTTTTACTTTTTGGTGCTTTTTTAATTTCTTATGGTGCTTATAAAATTCTACCAGGGTCAGTTTCATTAGTTATTGTCTTTTTAAGTTTTAGTTTGGCAATCATTCTTGGTTGGTTAAAAATTAATAATAAGTATATTATTAATTTTTTACCTAAACTAATAAAAATTTTAATCTCCAATCGGAAATATATTTGGCAAGAAGAAATCGAAGTAATGAACAAAATTACCAAAATACCTGAAATTCAAAAATATATTCATCTATTAGAAGAAGAACTCAGCAAAGAAGAAAAAATAGGAGAGCAAAAATTAAATAATATCTCCTTAGCGAAACTTTTACAGTTTGCTCATAAACATGGTTACAACCCTAAAGATCCTTATCTTAATTTTCCTTTACCTAAATTTCCTAAGAAATGAATAATCCTACTTCTCAATTAATAAGAATTAAAGATATTAGAGATGATGTTTTTATTATGGAAGATGAAAGCTTAAGAGCAATTTTAGCCATTCCAGGAATAAATTTTAATCTTTTAGGAGAAAAAGAAAGAGAGATAGTTATTGGTAATTTTAAAGAATTATTAGACGGAATTGATTTTACTTTACAAATCTTAACCATTTCCAGATTAGCCAATATTGAAAAATATATCACTTCTCTTAAAGATAGATTAGAAGAAGAAAAAGAACCATTAATAAAAATTCAACTTGAAGAATATATTAAATTTATTCAAGATTATACCGAAAATCACCAAATTATGAAAAAAATTTTTTATCTTATTATTCCTTATGAAACCGAAATAATTCAATTGGGAGGAAAATTAACTAAAAAAGAATATAAGAAAGATGAAGATTTTAAACAAAAATTAGAACAACTTGAAACCCGGGTGGCTTATGTTTCAGAAAAATTATCAATTATTGGTTTAAATCCTATCAGATTAAATACTTCAGAACTTCTTCAATTAATTTATGAAATGTATAATCCAACTATAAGATGGGGAATGGCACCGATAAAAATTTTCGAAGAGTTAATTTCTACTTTAGATAATGAAATTTAAATTACCCTTTTTTCAAAAAACTGAAGAGAAAAAAAAAGTTGTTTCTGAAGTAGATAGATTTAAAAAAATAAAAAATATTATTGCCCCACCAGGAGTAATTTTTAATATCTCTGACTTTCAGATTGGTGACATTTATGCTAAAACAATAATTATTTTAACTTATCCTAAATTTTTATTTGCTGGTTGGTTAGAAAAGATAATATCTTTAGAAGAAATTTTTAATCTTTCTTTATTTTTTACCCCAAGAGAAACAGGCTCAATTATTAAACAATTAGAAAAACAACTTTTAAGGATTGAAAGTCAAATTGCTGAAAGACAACAAAGAGGAATGACTCGTTCACCAGAATTAGAAACTGGTTACCGAGATATCGAAATGTTAAGAGATGCTATTATTCAAGGAACAGAAAAAATTTTAAATATCGGTGTTTATTTAACAATTTTTTCTGAAAAAAAGGAAGAACTTTTAATTAAAGAGAAAAAAATTTTAAAAATTTTAGAAAGTAGTTTAATTTTAGCAAAAACAGTGGTTTTTGAACAACAAGAGGCTCTTATTTCTAGCTTGCCTTTAGGATTAGATGAATTGAATGTTAACTATTTAATGAATTCTTCTTCAGCTAGTTCATTTTTCCCATTTATTTCTTCTGAACTTTCAATGGAGAATGGTATTTTATTAGGAATTAATTTATCTGATAATTCTCTTGTTTTATTTGATCGATTTGCTTTTGAAAATGCTCATATGGTTATTTTTGCTCGCTCAGGATCAGGTAAAAGTTACACAGCTAAATTAGAAATTATGAGAAATTTAATGATGGGCCAGGAAGTCATTGTTCTTGATCCAGAAAATGAATACCAATCAATTGCAGAAATTTATGGGGGATCATTTATTCCTATTTCATTAAAATCAGAACATAAAATTAATCCTTTAGATTTACCCCATGTTTTTCCCAACGAAGATCCAGTTGAAATTTATAAAGAGAAAATGGCTGATATTGTTGGCTTATTAGAAGTTATTATTGGCAATAGATTTACCGCTGAAGAATTAACAATTATCGATAAAGCCCTAGCCCAAACTTATGCTTCCTTTAATATTTTTCCTCATTCTGATTTTTCTAAAATTGAGATTTTTCCCACTTTAAATGATTTAGAGAGAGTTTTAATGAGTATTGAAGGTGGAAAAGATATCGCTGAAAAACTTTATCCTTATACTCAAGGAAACTATGCTGGTCTATTAAATCAGCAAACTAATGTTGATTTAGATAAAAGAATAGTGGTTTTTGGTTTTCGAGATTTAGTTGATGATTTAAGACCAATAGGAATGTATATGGTTCTAAACGATTTAATGAATAAAGTTCGGCGGGAAAGAAAAAGAAGGATAATAATTTTAGATGAAGCTTGGTGGATTATGAAAAATGAAGCGGGGGCTAATTTTCTTCTCAATGCGGTTAAAAGAGGAAGAAAGTATCTTTTAGGTATAACTACTATTACTCAAGATGTTGAAGATTTTTTAAATTCAAACTATGGTAAACCTATTATTACTAACTCCGCTTTGGTTTTTTTAATGAAACAATCGCCAGCAACAATTAATTTAGTAGGCCAAGTTTTTTCTCTTTCTGAAGGAGAAAAAAGTTTTTTAGTTCAATCGGAAAGAGGAAGAGGTATATTGATTGCTGGTTTTAAACGAGTGCCAATTTATGTTTTAGGCTCTTATTCTGAAGATCAAATAATTAAATCAACCCCTGAACAACTTTTAGCTATTAAAAAAGCTTTAGAATAATGGAAATTATTTCTCAAGCGGGAAATGGAAAATTATTAAAGGATTTTGAAAATATTAATCAGTCTCCTAAAGAGGTTGGTTGGTTTTGGGGAAAAGTAGGAGTATTAATTTTACTAGTTTTATCTCTGATTGTTGATATTTTAGGAATTATTTCAGGAGTGATTGATTTAGGAACTGCTGGTATTGTTGGTTGGATCTTAAGAATTTTATCCAGTTTAATCTATTTACTTTATTTAGGTTGGTTTTGGATTGAAAGTAATAAATTTGATTATACTAATGGAAGGAAATTTGCTTTAAAGTCTGTTCAAAAAATTAAAAGCTATACAAAAAATATTTTAAACTCTTTAAGGATTATTTTAGGTGTTTCTCTTTTTACTAAATGGATTCCAATTATTGGTGCTATTATTGATGCTTTACCGATTGAAACTTTAGCGGTTATCTTTTTGTTTATTATTTGGCCCAGGTTAATTAACTATTTAGCTGAAAGTAATGAAGGGTAAAAATCTAATTATTTTTCTCTTAATATTTTTTTTGTCATTCTTTAATCTTAGCTCGGCTCAAAAAATAATTGATGATCGTTATCTTTATTTTTCTTTTAAAAAAATTAATGATCGATTGATTATAAATATTGAAGGTTATCTTACAGTTGAAGGAAAAAAATATTCAACCACTGAGTTAAATTATGAATGGAGATTAAATTTAGGCGAAAATTTTGAGAAAATAAAAACCTATCAACCTGTTTTAGCGGTTGAAGATTTAAGGGGTAAACTATCTGGGGTAGTTAATATTTTTAGTAAAGATTTAAGCTTTAATTTTGAAAAATATTTTACTTTCTCCAAAGAGCCAATTAAAAAGGTAGTGATAGTCAAATATGATCAAAACAAAAATTTGGCTCTTCCTTTCACTAACCAGCTAAAAACAGGTGAAGTTCTTTATCCTTTAATCTATAATTTTTATTCAACAAATTTAGCCTATATTTGGACAGTTAATGATAAAAATTATTACAATAGTTTTCTTTTGGATATAAAAGATTTAATTGATTCTTTAACAGATGAAATTAAAGTCGATCTAAGGGTTTATAATGTTGATAATCCCCAAGAATCAGCTGTTGATCAAGTAATTATTAAAAAATAATGAATTTCCAAGATTTTATCTCCACCTATTGTTCCTCTATTCAAGCCTGTCTTCAGGGTCTTTTTAATTTAGGCGTAGCTATAGCTATTTTGGTAGCTTTTTTTATGTTTCTTTTTGGTGCTTTTAAGAATTTATTAAGTGTTGTTCCTGATATTAAGATGGAAGGGAAAACAATGATGAGAAATGCTATTATTGGTTTAGTAGTTATCTTTCTTTCTGGAATTATTCTTTATTGGATTAATCCTTTTATTTTTGATCCAAGAATTATTGTTTATCGAGTAACGAAATTGGAAATTAATGCCACCTTAACTCAACGAAATTTAGATATTAATTTAGGAACGGGAACCTTCACTATCGCTATCCCAGAGGTAAATTTTGATCGAAATGTTTCCCAATTAAATTGCCAATCGGAAAAAAATAATTAAAACTACAACATATTATATTCCTCTTTATAATGAAGATGATAACAAACATCGAGTATTATCTAACACTACTCTTCAAGGAAGAACAATTATTAATTATAATAATCAATTAAAGATTTTAAATTATGCGGATGCCAAAATAATTTTAGCTACTTCAGTTTTAGGAGAAAGACAAGTAGAAAAATGCAGAAAAGGTTGGCATTGGTCATGGATACGAGTAATTGGTAGTTCAACCCCAAATTGTAATTTAGCCAACTCTAATCAAAGAAAATCTGTTAATTATTATTATGGTGTATTAAATACTAGTGCTGTAACATTTTTAAGTTTAGCTTTAGCAGATGAGTATACCACTTTGAGGGGTGCCTTAGGAGGCCCTTTAATTCCTCAAAAAACAGCTGCCCGAGATACCGATGACACATTTTTTAAAATAAATGGAAGAGGATATATGGCAGTAAAAATTTTAAAATGTTTAGCTAAAAATAAAAGAACAGAAGTTAATTGTGAAATTAAAAATAATGTTTTTATTATCACTGATACAGGGGGAAAATTGGTTAGATCTTTTTGCTGATATTGGTGAAAATCAAGAAAATGAATTTGCTGCTAAAAAACTTATTATGCTGAAGTTTGCAAAGTAGGTGTAGTAAATTTTCAATAAAAATTAAAATTTAATTGAAAATGAAAAATAAATTTTTAGCCATTCTTCCTGAAGAAATAGAAAAAATTGATTTACAATTAGAAGATAATTTTCCTAATTTTATTTTACTATATTTTTTCTATAAAAATGGCGAGTTAATGTTAAACAACCAAAAACCGTATGAATTTTCAGATAGTAATAATTCAGAAACAATTATTAGAAATCCTAATGGTAAATATAAGGTTATTATTTACTCAATTAAAAATGAAAAAATTGAAAGTATTATTTTTAATCCTTCTTTAAGGTATGATTATGAAATTTTAGCTATTCCCCCATATCTGAATATTGGTCGAATAGAATTTTTAAATTTAGACAATAACAAAAAAGATGAAATTGAATTATTAGGATTAAGCATTTGTAACGAAAATAATGTTTGTGAAAAAGGAGAGGAAAATTTATGCCCTCTTGATTGTTCTCAATCTCAAAATAAGAATTATCCTTTATTTCCTTTCCTAAATAATATTAAGGAGTTAACTATTCAAGAATCTTATAATTATAATATTTCAACTCCGACCAATTTTTCAAATTTGCCCCAAAATTATTTTTATCAAATAATTATTTTTTCTCTTATTATTTTTGGAATTTTTATTTTATTAGGGGTAATTTTTATAAAAAAATTCAAAAAATAAATGAAGATTATTAAAAAAATTTTCATTATTTTAGGAGCAATTGTTTTGATTTCTTTGATTTTTCTTTTTAGCCGAGAATATTTTGTAAAAAAACCAGAAAAAACCATTCCTCTTGAAAGAGAAGAAACAGAAATAATTCAAGAAGAAAAGAATGAACAACTAAGTCTTCAAGAACAAGAAGAAAAAACTACTTTAAGTGAAACATCAACTGAAGTTATTTCAAAAAAACCTATTTTGTTATTTGATTTTCCGCTTCTTTTTCCTTTTATTAACTACCCTAACGTTTATGCTTATGATCCTCAATCAAAAACTATTAGAGCTTATAATCTTGAAGAAAAAACATATGAAGAATTATATCAAGAAGAAAATGTTAGCTACGCTTTATTTAGTGAAAATGAAAATTTATTTTTTGTTAAATTAAAAAATAGATTTTATCTTATTGATAAATTAAAAGATAAAAAATATTCTTTACCATATTTTACTCAAAGAGTATTTTTTAACAAAAACATTCCTTATGTTTTTATTTCCAGCTTATCGGGGAATAATTACTTAGCTAAGTTTGAAGAAAAAGAAGAAAAAATAATTGATGTTTATATCCTTAATCCTGACATTGATTTTTTAGAAGATGGATTTTTAATTGCTGAAAATTTAAAATTTACTTTTTCCTCTCCTCTCTATTTTAAAAATTCTAAAGAAATTAAAGTTTTAGTTCCTCCAAAAAGCTTTTTAACTTTCCTATCAAATAAAAAGGATTTAATTTATGTAAGCTATCTGGATAATACTTGGAAATCTTTTCTTATAGATAAAAATGGAAATTACGAGAAAGAATTTAATTTTGGCACTTTAAAAGAAAAATGTACTTTTAATGAATTGCTTATTTGCGGCATCAGTCGAAACCAAGATTATAGTCAAATAGAAAATTGGTATTATCTAAAAAATTCTTTTTTTGATGATCTTATTATTTATAATCCTCTAAACAATAATTTTCAAGTTATTAAATTAGATGGAGATTTTGATATTCTTCAACCCCAATTAACTCCTTTGGGTATTATTTTTTTTAATCGCCTTGATGCCAAATTGTACCTTTTGACTAAAGATAAGTTTTCTTTCTAAAAGAGCGAAAAAGAGGGTTATTAAAATATAAAGCAATAAACCAGCAGGGAGAATTAAAAATATTGGCGCTAAAACAGCAGAAAAGAAAAGGGCAATTTTTTTTTGCTCTGGTTGAGTAAAATAAAAAATAAAAATAATTTGAAAAATAAAAGAAATAGAG
This sequence comes from Patescibacteria group bacterium, assembly GCA_025060085.1. Lineage (GTDB taxonomy): Bacteria > Patescibacteriota > Minisyncoccia > UBA6257 > HR35 > JANXCM01. Next base: position 14,828 of record JANXCM010000004.1, on the reverse strand, counting down.
GCTAAAAAGATATTGGGTATTTTAAGATTAATCAAATTTAAAAAATAAAAATTATCAATGCTCTCCAAAAATTTAGGGATGGCTAAAAAAAAGGCTATCAAAATTGGTAAACTAATCAATTGAATTAATAAATTTTTAAAAGGAGAAACATTTTCTTCTTTGTAAATTTTCGACATTATTTCTGATCTTTTAAGAAAATCTTTGATATCTTTTGTTAACTCATTAATTTTTTGGGATACCTTTTTTATTTTTTCTTCTTCTAAATAGGAAAAGTAATCAAGTGGTAATAAAATTATCTTTAAAAAAATAGCTGTAATAATAATTACCCAACCGGCATCTTCAAAATAATAATAAAAAGATAAAAAGATAGCAACAATTGGGGTAATAAAAAAAGAATTAAATATATTTTCCATTATTATCTTGAAGTAATTTTAATAATTCATTTTTTAAATTTTGATAAGACTCTTTTTTTTGAGGAATAATTAAATAATAACCATTTTCTAAATTAGCTAAATTTTTTCTAATAATATCATAAATCTGTCTTCTAATTTTATTTCTCTCTACTGCTTTTTTAATAATTTTTTTTTGAACTAAAATAGCGAATTTTTTAGAATTAGCTCTTAATTTATAAACTAAAAAAAGGTTATTTCTTTTTCTTTGTCCTTTAAAAAAATTTTTGAAATCAAAATCAGTTAATCTAAATTTTTTTTTCAACATTAATGAGTTAATTTTTTTCTTCCTTTTCTTCTCCTTCTCAAAATAATTTTTCTTCCACTTTTTGTTTTTTTTCGTCTTAAAAAACCTACCTTTCTTTTTTTCTTTTTAATTGTCCCTTTTTTTATAATAACCATCTTAATTTTTAAAAAAATTTTTTGTATAATTCAATTATATAATAAATTTAAATATGGAAAATAATCTCCTAAAAGAAAATTGGTCTAAAGTGCTAGATAATTTAGAAAAAAAGATTTCTAAACCAACTTTAAAAACATGGTTTGTAAATGTTGAACCAATTCAATTTTTTAACGGTGTTTTAAAAATCAATGTTCCTAATAAGCTTGTTAAAAATTGGTTAGAAAGTAAATTTAATATTATACTTTTGAAAACTATTAAAGAATTTTTACCTGAATTAAAGGCTATTGAATATATTATTAATAATCAAAATAATAATCAAGAATATTATAAAAAAACAGTGATTAAAAAATTTTCTTATCAACAGAAATTAACTATTTTTGAAATTAACCCTTCGACTAATTTAAATCCTAAATATCGTTTTGAAAACTTTGTTGTTGGCAGTAATAATGATTTAGCCTTTGCCGCTGCTCAGGGAGTAGTTAACAACTTAGGAGAAAAGTTTAATCCTTTATTCATTTATGGAGGTGTAGGATTAGGTAAAACACACCTTCTTCAGGCGATTGGTAATGAAATTATTAGAAAATATGGTTTAAATAAAAAAGTTAGATATGCCACTACAGAGCAATTTACTAATGATTTAATTAATTCATTAAAAAATCAAAATATTGATGAATTTAGACAAAAATTTAGAGATATAGATGTTTTAATTTTAGATGATGTTCATTTTCTTTCAGGAAAAAATAAATCTCAAGAAGAACTTTTTCATACTTTTAATGAATTATATAATTTAAAAAAACAAATAGTTTTTTCTTCTGATAGACCTCCAAGAATGATTCCTGATATTGAAGAAAGATTACAATCAAGATTTGAAGGTGGATTAATAGTGGATATTACTCCACCAGATTATGAAACAAGATTAGCAATTTTAAAAATAAAAAATCAAGAAAAAAATTATTTTCTTCCTGATAAAATATTAGAAATTTTAGCCCAAAAGATAGTAAAAAATATTAGAGAATTAGAAGGGGGATTAAATTTTATAGCTTTTAAATTAAGTCGTTTTAATAATTATGATGAAGATAAAGTTATAAATTTAATCAATGAATATTTAAGGCAAAATATTAAAAAAGTATCTTATAAAAAAATATTAAAAATAGTAGCTGATTTTTATAATTTAAAAGAAGATGATTTATTAAAAAAATTAAGAAAAAAAGAAGTTATTAAACCAAGACAAGTTTTAATCTATCTTTTAAGAGATATTGGTAAATTTTCTTATTCTTTTATTGGCGAAATTCTAAATAAAAGAGATCATACAACAATTTTATATTCTTACGAAAAAATAGAAAAAGAAATTAAAGAAAATATAGATCTTTTCCAAGAAATTGAAGTTTTAAAAGAAAAAATTATTAATTAAAATTATTAACTTATTATTAACAAAATATTATAAATATTATATATTTATAATTTAATATATTTTTAATTAATATTTTAAAAGAATAACTTATCCACATATATTTATTATTATTTTATTATATTAAAATATTGAAATAAATTATTAAATTAAAAAAAATAATGAAATTAACAATATTAAAACAATCATTATTGGATAAATTGGCAATAATTAACAGAATTACACCTAAAAAATCAGAATTAAATATCTTAAATTTTTTTAAAATTTCAGCAAAAAATAATAATATTTATCTTTTCTCTACAGATTTAGAAATTTCTTATCAATCAAAAATAATAGCCAAAATTAAAGAAGAAGGAGAATTCTTAGTTCCAGCTAAACAATTTTTAGAAATAATAAACAATTTTTACGAAGAAGAAGTTAGTCTTGAAAATAAAGAGAATATTTTAATTATTAGAGGAAATAATATTTTTTGTAGTTTAGTAAGTATTTCAGAAGAAGAATTCCCTTTTTTACCTCAATTTAAAAATGATAATTATTTAGAAATTGATAGTCTTTTTTTTGATAATCTTCTTCAAAAAATTATTTCTCCACTAAAAACAGCTAATTTAATTAAACCAGAACTGGCTGGAGTGTATTTTTGGTTAGATAATAATTTCTTAAGATTAGTAAGTACTGACTCAATTAGATTAAGCGAATATAAAATTAAAAAAGATATAGTTTTAACTAATATTAATAAAGAGATAAAAATTTTAATACCATTTAAGATAATAGATGAATATTTAAAAATAAGAAAAAAACCAATAAAAACAAAGTTATATTTAGAAGAAAATCAAATTACTTTCGATTTAGATGATCAAGTTTTAATTTCTAAGTTATTAACAATAGATTATCCAAATTATCAACAAATTATTCCAAAAGATTTTAATTTAGAGATTTTAGTAGATAAAAATGAAATTTTAAAAGTAATAAAATTAAATAATGTTTTTATGGATAAAACTAAAGAGTTAAAAATAAAAGTTGATTTTCAAGAAAAAATTTTAAATTTTTACACTAAAAATGAATTAATAGGTGAAAATATTAATAAAATAAATTTTGAATTAATCTCAAGTAATTTTGAAGAAGATTTTGAAATTTCATTTAATTTAGAATTTCTTTTAGATGGTTTAAAGAATATTGATGGAGAAAAAATTTTTCTTGGTTTAAATATCCCCTCTGAAATGAATATTAAACCAGTATTATTAAAATCTCCTTTAGAAGATGATTATTTTTATCTTCTTATGCCTTTTTAATTATTATGTTTAAGATTAATTTAAAGAAAGATAAAATTTTAACTCTTGCTCAAGAAATTAAAAAAAACTACCCTGATTTAAAAATAAACATAATAATTTATAATAATAAAATTTTAATTAAATCAAGTAATAAAATAAATTTCGAAGTTAAAAAAAGAATAGAAATGATAGTTAAAATTCATATTCCTGAAAGTAATTTAAGTTTTCAGAATTATTAAGCCACCAATTCACTCCTTCTTCCCAATTTTTAAATTGAGAATCGAGGTATGGATTTTTAGGCATTGAGCCTAAAGGATTATTTTTATCAACATAAAAAAGAATATCGTGAATACCATAATCACTAAACCATTCGCCATTTAACATTGGTTTATTTATTTTAAAATATTTCGGTGGTAAAAAATTTGTTTTAGGGAAGTCTTTTATTATTTTTTTTGTAAATTCATTCCAAATAGGTAAAGTTAAAATAATACTTAAACCCTCTTTTAAAGTTTTACCATCAGTGTTTCCAGCCCATACACCAACAATAAAATTAGGAGTATAACCAAATGTCCAAGCATCTCGATAAAATTGACTTGTACCAGTCTTAAGAGCTATTTCATAATCTTCAATTTTAGTTAGGGATAAACTATTAGTAAATAATCCTCTTCTAGCTTCATAATCCTTTAAAATATTATTTAATATTCTTATTGATTGGGAATCAATTACCCGCTCTTTCTTAGGTTGATATTCATAAATTAACTCATTTTTATTATTAAAAATTTTTAAAATTAAACTTTGGCTGACCAATTCACCATCATTAGCAAAAACACTATAAGCTCTTGCCATTTCTATCATGCTTATTTCCGCTGTTCCTAAGGCTAAAGAAAGACCATAATGTCCATAATTTTTAATTGAGGTAATTCCAAATTTTTTGGCATTTTCAATAACTCTTTTAGGATCGGCTAAATAAAAAACTTTAACCGCCGGGATATTTATTGATTGAGCTAGAGCAATTTTTAAATTGACAGGTCCTCTAAATTTTTTATCAAAATTATTAGGACGATAGGGTTTATATTCAGAACCGAAATTAGTGGGAGTATCAAATATAATTGTTTCTGGAGGATATCCTAATTGAAACAGAGTGACATAAGAAATTGGTTTAAAAGCTGAACCTGGTTGACGAGGCCAAGTAGTCATATTAACTTGACCTTGAATACTTTCATCAAAAAAATCTTTTGAGCCAACCATAACTAATACTTCACCTGTTTTGGCATCCATCATTAATAAGCTAGCATTTTTGGCTCCGTACTTAATTGTATTTTGATTTGCTTTTTCTTTAATAATTTCCTCAGCTAATTTTTGATATTGATAGTTTAAAGTAGTAATAACTTTTAAACCTGCTGTTTCTAAATTTAAATCAGGATACATCTTTTCTAAAATTTGCTTGACTTTTAAAGCAAAATGAGGAGCGAAAATTTTAGTATATTTTTTTTGAGAAATAGATATTTTCTTATTAATAACTTCTTGATATTCTTCTTTTGAAATCCAACCTAAAGAAAATAATCTATTTAATACAAAATCTCTTCTTTCTTTTAATTTTTTTAAATTTTCTTCATGGATAGGAGCATAATTTTTAGGTGATTTAGGAATACTAACTAAAATAGCCACTTCTGACCAATCTAAACTTTGAAGATTTTTATTAAAATAAAAATCCGCCGCTGCTTTAATACCAATATTTCCTGAACCATAATTAATCGAATTTAAATAATATTCTAAAATTTTCTCTTTGGAAAATCTCCTTTCTAATTCAAGAGCTAAAATAATTTCTTTAATTTTTCTAAAAATACTTTTTTCATTGGATAAAAATAAATTCCGAGCTAATTGTTGAGTAAGGGTCGATCCACCATAATTTAAACTTCTTGTTTTGATATTTAAAATTATGGATCTAATAATTCCCTTTAAACTAATTCCTCGGTGGTGAAAAAAACTATCATCTTCAGCAGCCAAAGTGGCTAAAATAATCTTTTCAGGAATTTCAGAATATTTAACAGGATATCTTCTTAAACCAATTTCATAAATTAAAATATTACCACTTCGATCATAAATTTGGGTACTTCCTCCAGGAATAGGATTGTTAATTATTTCAGAAGGAGGCAGCTCAGAAATTAGATAAGAAGAAATAATTAAAACAATAGAAATGAAAAGAAAAAAAAATAAGCCGATTAATAAGAGAAAATTAAAAATAATTTTTTTAAATAAATTTCTCATTATTAGCTTATTTAGCTTATAATATGAATATCTTAATTAAAAAAATTTTTCTTATTTAATATATTTTAAATGCAAAATAGTGGCGATTTGAATGATTTATTAAATAAAATTAAAGAAAGCGAAGAAGAAAATATCGCTCAAAAATTAGCCGAAATTTTAAATTTAAATTATTTTAATTTAAAAGTAAAACATCCTAATCCTGAAGCTCTAAAAATAATTGATAAAAACACTGCTCAAAAATTATTAATTTTACCTATCGAAAAAAAAGGAAAAAATTTAATTATTGGTACTATTAATCCAGCTGACGATCGAGTAGTAAAATTTTTAGAAGGATTAAAAAAAGAAGGATATAATTTGACCATTGGAGTGATTTCTCGTTCAAGCTTTGAGAAGGGAATTAAAGATTATGAATTTGTAAAGAAGAGTAAAACTAAGTATACTCAAATTTTAGAATTAGATATCGAAAAAGTTCAAGAAATTATTTCCGAATTAAAAGAAAAAGAAGATTTAAATAAAATCATTCAATCTTTGGAAGAAAACAATATTCTATCTATTTTAGATTATTTGATTGCCGGGGCAATAAAGTTTGATTCTTCTGATATTCACCTCGAGCCCACAGAAAAAGAAATTGAAATTAAACTAAGAATTGATGGAATTTTGTATAATGTAGCCAATTTAAAAAAATCAATTTACCCGGTGATAAAAAATCGTATTAAATTATTTTCCGGTTTATTTTTAAATATTACTCAAAAACCTCAAGATGGTAGATTCTCTATTTCTCTAGGTAATAAAAAAATAGATATCCGTGTTAGTACCATTCCTAGTACTTATGATGAAACGATTGTAATGAGATTACTGAATCCAGAAAAGATTTTATTATCTTTAAATGAATTAGGCTTAGAAGATTATGAATTAAAAAAAATTGATTATCATATTCATCAACCTAATGGATTAATATTAAACACTGGTCCAACTGGTTCAGGAAAAACAACTACTCTTTATGCTATTTTAAAAAAAATTAAAAGAAAAGAAATTAAAATTATTACTATTGAAGATCCAATAGAATATCAAATCGAAGGAATAACTCAAACCCAAGTTAATCTTTCAGAAAATTATACTTTCGCTACAGGGTTAAGATCAATTTTAAGACAAGATCCAAATGTTATTTTGGTTGGCGAGATACGAGATAAGGATACAGCAGGTATCGCTATTAATGCCGCTTTAACTGGCCATTTAGTTTTATCCACCCTTCACACTAATGATTCTTTAGGGGCTATTCCACGATTAATAGATTTAGGAGTAGATAAATCTCTTATTCCATCAGCATTAAGATTAGTTATTGCCCAAAGATTATTAAGAAGAGTTTGTGAAAAGTGTTTTGAGGAATATTTTCCCGATCAAAATATTATTCAGCTTATTAAAAAAAATTTAAATAATATCCCCCAAGATATTTATCAAAAAATTGATTTTGAAAATATTTCTTTAGTTAAAACAAAAGGATGTGAACAATGTTTCTATACTGGTTATAGAGGGAGAATAGCTATTTTTGAACTTTTAGAAATTTCAGAAAAAATTCAAGAAATAATTTATAAAAATCCTAATGAAGAAGAAATACTAAAATCTGTACAGAAAACTGGTTTTGTTAGTTTAAGGCAAGCAGGTATTTTAAAGGCTTTAAAAAAAATAACCACCATTGAAGAGGTAGAGAGAGTAACAGGTAAGTTAATTTGATAAGATTATTATTTTTGAGTATTTTTTACCAAAATTAATTGCTTCCCATTTGCTTGGAAACCAAATATCTATTCGGTCTTCAAATCTGTCATTCATTCGATCTTTAACAATAAAAATCTTATTTCCAAAAATTTCAGGAATTAAAATCTTTGTTCCAAAAGGAAGAAAATTAGAAGCAACGATACCATCCGTAACCCATTCACCCGAAGCAGTAATATAAGGAGTATCATCAGTTTCATCATAACTAGAAGAATAACCAGTGATTATTACCCAGTATTCCTTAATATTTTTAATTTTTATATTTTGTTGATTTAAAAAGATATTTTCTTCCAAAATAATTGGTTCAATAGTTGCTGTGGTAGGCGAAACTGCTTGATTGCTAAAATAAAATGAAATAATAAGAAAAATAACGAATAATAATTTACTCATATTTATTTCAAAATAAAAAAACCCTTAATTTTGGGTTGTTGATAACAAAATTATAAAATAATTTTAAGAAAAAAATAAAATAATTGTGGATAATTTTAATTTAAAATTTAGTGTTATTTTAAATATTTTTAAATATTTTTAAAATAAAAACTAAAATATTTATTTGTTGCGGGGGCAGGAATTGCACCTGCGTCTCGGGCTTATGAGACCCGCGTGGTACTACTCCACTACCCCGCAATTTTTTAATTATAAATTTCTATTTTTTAAGGGTTAAATATTTATGATATAATTTAAGAACTGATTTATTTAGGAAAATAAAGATCTATTTACAAACTGAAATTTATAAATAAAAAATTTAGATAAGATTATAAAATTTAAACTTAATAACTTCAAGGGGGATGTAGCTCAGTCCGGTTAGAGCGCCTGCCTGTCACGCAGGAGGACGCGGGTTCAAATCCCGTCATCCCCGATTAAATTTTAAAAATATTTTAAAAATGAAATTTAATATAATAATTTTATTATTTTTAATTATTTTAATTATCATTTTGATTTATTATTTAATTTATTTAACTAAAAATAAAATCGAAATGGATAACGAAGATAAAAATATAACCCAGAATTATCATCAGAAAAAGAAGATTTCTATTTATACTGAAGATGGCGTGGAAATAGTTAGTGATTACTATAAAGTTAAAAATAGTAAATTTGTAGGTATATTAGTTCATATGATGCCTAGCGATAGAACAAGTTTTAAAAAATTTGCTGAATTTTTAAATTTAAATGGTTATTCAGCTTTGGCTTTTGATTTGCGTGGTCATGGTGAAAGCATTAATTCTTCTATGGGAAAATTAAATTATAAAAATTTTTCTGATATTGAACATCAAAATTCTATTTTTGATTTAAGGGCAGTAAGTAAATTTTTAGAAAATGAAGGCTATTCTTTAAAAAATCAATTTTTAGTTGGAGCAAGTATCGGCGCTAACTTGAGTTTACAATTCTTATCTCAAAATAATAGTTTAAAAGCTGCTGTTCTTCTTTCACCAGGAAAAAATTATCGAGGTATAGAAATTGAAAGATTTTTGGATAAAACTTTAGAAAATAAAATTCTAGTTATTACTACTAAAGAAGACTTTCAATCTTTTAATTCTGTAGAAATTTTTCAAAAAAAAACACCCTCGACAACAATTATTGTTTATGAAGGCAATCTTCATGGAACTGATATTTTTAATCAATACCCAGATTTATTTCAAAAAATTTTGAATTTTTTAAAGGAAAAGCTTATTGATTAGATAATTTTAAAGATTTTATTTATAATTTTGATTTAGTCGGAACAATTAAAGTAATCTTTTTTATGCAAAGAAATAGGAGAAACAGAAGGATGTATCGACCTAGGAATGGAGAAAAATGGGTTTGTGCTAAATGTGGTGGTGAAATTACTCAATTACCCTTTGAGCCCTTTCGAAATAAAAATGGAGAACTACAAAGGCCAGTTTATCATCGCGAGTGCTTAAATAAGTAAAATTTAATTCAAGTTATTTAAAATAAATTTTTTTAGATATTCTTAGGTCAATAAGAGAAAAATCTTTTGAATAATTTTTTAAAAAATAATTTAACTTTCTGATTTGTTCCTCAATATCTTTATTAGGATCAATTAAGAAAGAAAATTTTTTAGTGAGGAATTTAAGATCCTTATTGGATAAAATTTCTACTTTGGTCAAAACGAGATTTTGATTGTTAGAATATTCAAAAATTTTTGCTAGTGATAAAGAGATATTTTTTTCTAAAATTGAAGAAGGTAAAATTTTTATTTGAGATTCTATTTTCAATAAAGGTAAATTATCCATTCTTTGTGGTTTTTTATAAATATAACTATGTTCACCTAAAAAATAACAATTATTGAGATAACAAATTTCAGCTACTGGTTTTTCCTCTATTGTTTCTAGATTAATTTTTTTTGTTAAGAAAGAAAAATTAGTTTTTATTTTTACTATCTCTGGGTATTTTTGAAAAATTTCTTTTTCTAATTTAGGTTTGATTATTAGATATTCAATAAGAGAAATATTCTTAAAAAAATTTTTATTAAGCTCCAATTGAAATCTATAAAAGAAAATTAAGTAGCAGAAAAATAAAAGAATAAAAATTTTAATTATTAATTTAAGATAAAATTTATTTGTTTTTTTTCTTTTCATTTATATAATTTTAATAACCATCTTATATTTTTCATTTTAAATTTTATCGAAAATGATAGATCTTAAAGATTTAATAGCCAGGCCAGATTTTTATAAAATTTCCAGTCATCATAAGGGTTATAATCTTGATAAAGAAATTGAAATTTTAATAGAAAAAAAACAAATTTTAAACAGAATTTTAAAAGAAAGAGATAATCTTAGGTTTAAGCTAAATATTTTTTCTAAAAATAAACCTAATGAAAAAAATATTTCAGAAATTAAGGAAATAAAAAGAAAAATTAAATTAATTGAAAAGGATATTAAAGAAATAGAAAAAAAAATTAATAATCTTTTAAAAAAAATACCTAACCCTCCTTTAGTTGATGTTCCTCTTGGAACAAGCGAAAAAGATAATGTAATAATAAGATTAGTAGGCGAAAAAAAAGACAAAGCTCTCGATTATCTTGACCTTTCTTTAAAATTAGATTTAATTGATATTAAAAGAGCAAGTAAAATATCTGGAACACGATTTGCTTATTTAAAAAATAAACTTGTTTTTTTAGAGTTAGCTATTATTCAATTTGTTTTAGAAAAATTAGTTGATTTTAATTTCCTTGATAAAGTGATAAATAAGAATAATTTAAAAGTAAAAAATAATGTTTTTATTCCTATTCTTCCACCTGTTTTGATTAAGAAAGAAATTATGGAAAATTTAGGTTATCTTGATAGTGGAGAAATAGATTTTTTTGAGATTAAAGAAAATAATTTTTTTCTTGTTGGAACTGCTGAGCATTCAATTGTTCCTTATTTTAAAGATGAAATCTTAGAAAAAAAACAACTACCCCTAAGATTTATTGCTTTCTCTTCTTGTTTCCGTAAAGAAGCTGGAAGTTATGGTAAGGATACTAAAGGAATTTTAAGAGTCCATCAATTTGATAAATTAGAAATGGTCTCTTTTACTGTTCCTGAAGAATCATTAGAAGAATTGAAGTTTTTATTAAGTATTGAAGAATATTTAATGCAACTTTTAAAAATTCCTTACAGAGTGATGGAAAGATGCACCGCTGATTTAGGACATCCAACGGCTAAGGGCTATGATATTGAAGCTTGGTTGCCTTCAGAAAAAAATTATCGTGAAACTCATTCTTGTTCAACAACAACAGACTATCAAGCCCGACGACTCAATATCAGATTTAAAGATAAAGAAAAATTGAGATTTGTTCATATTTTAAATGCTACTGCCTTTGCTTTAGGTAGAATAATGATTGCTATTTTAGAAAACCATCAAGAAGGAAATAAAATAAAAATTCCAGAAGCTTTAATTCCTTATACTAAATTTAAGGAAATAATTTAAAATCATTTGGGTTTTTTAATTTAAAGTCTTAAAATTTGATTAATCAGTCTCTTATTACGAAGTAAATGAATTTATTATTATCAGTATGAGGACAAAAATCAAGAGTATAAAGGCCAATTTCATCATCTCCTGCCGCTCTTCCTGCTGAATAAGGAGCATCAGTAATAATATCACAACCCCAGGGAGATATAATATAACTAACATATCTATCTCCATCTTTACCTTGAACAGAAGCACCACCAATATGATCACCTATAAATTGACTAGTTTCAGGAAAATACTTTATGTAATTAGTAACAGCTATATTTAAATTTTCACCAGAAGGTCCTATTTTTTCGTAAACCATAGTTTCACAACCGTCAATATCGTCACAAAGATCAATAAAAGCTTCCATATCTAAAGGAATAGTTGTTTGTTAATTAAAACGATGAATTCTTACATAGCTTACTAATTTATTTGCTGAATATTTGTAGACATCTTCAGCATTATTTATAACCCGCCTATTTATATTAAGATTTTGAGGTAAGGCGTATATAAAAAATACATCAGAATCATTTTCATTTCTAAGGGGTACACTAACTTGCATATTCCAGTATCTATTACAACCATAATTGTTACCTAAGAATTCTCTTCCTGTTAATCTAAAACTAGCTGGATCATTTTCTCTAATTGCCCATGGTAAACCTATTCTATCGCCTCCTCCATATCCTCTTCCATGTGTTGATCCGGTTATTGTTACTACATCGCCTTCTTTCACTTTATTCCAATTCCATGCTACTATTGGAAAACTACTTCTAAAATCAAAGACGTTTTCATTCCTTAGACATGTATGCCAGCCTCCACACTCTCTATATATATGCCAACTATTATTATCTATATTAGTACAAATAGGTCCAGATATATAAAAAACAGCCCTTGAAACTTTTTTAGTTATTTCTTTATTACCTTCAGTTAAAATATTAATTACAAATCTTTTTGTTGCCGCTTGATCACCAGCTGAATTTTCATCAGGCGTTTGAATAAAAATAGGAGCAAGAGGATTATCGGGCGCATTTCTTGAAAATTTAAAACCAAAATTATCTGTTTTAAAAACTGTGTATATTTGAGACTGTTGAGCTATGATTATTCTAGAAAGAAATAATGTTAAAATAAAAATAATAAAGCAAATAATTAAATAATAAATAAAATTTTTTACAATTTTTTTTATTTAATTCCTTTATCATTGAAATAAAATAATTTTTTAAAATTTTTTAATATAACGACTTTAAATGATTTATTTGAATTCTGGAAATATTTATATTATAAAACTATGTGCATTAAAATAAAAATAATTAAAAAATTGTAATTATTTATAATTACTAAAAATTAAATGCCCCGGTAGCTCAGCTGGTAGAGCAACTGCCTTTTAAGCAGGAGGTCGGGGGTTCGAATCCCTCCCGGGGCAAATGAAAGCAATTTCAGATTTTTTAAAAAAATTTCAAAGAACTGATTTGCCTGAAATTAGGCCAGGTATGATTGTTAAAGTTTTCGAAAAAATTGATAATGATAATAAAGTTATTCCTTTTGAAGGTTTAATTATCAAAATAAAAAATAGAAATAGTATTAATAAAACTTTTACGGTTAGAGGAAAAGTGGCCAATCAGTATATCGAAAAAACATATTTTTATAACTCACCGGTAATTTCAAAAATTGAAATTATCTCAAAAAACAGAGTAAGAAGAGCAAAGTTATATTTTGTTAGAGAAATTTCTGAACATCGATTGAAAAAAAAATTGAAAAAGAAAAATTAAATGTTTTTTTTGTTATTTTTCTTCTGGTTACTCTTCTTCCCTTATTTTGCTTTCTCTCAAATTTTAATTACCGAAGTTATGTTTAATCCTGAAGGTAATGATAAGGAACGAGAATGGATTGAAATTTTTAATTCTTCAAATCAATCGATAGAGATTGATAAATGGAAAATTTATGACGGCCAAAACCATCCTTTAAAAGAAAAAATAATTTTATCCCCTCAAGAGATTTTAGTTATTGTTCAAAATAAAGATCTATTTTTTAAAGAATACCCTAATTTTAATGCTAAATTAATTGAAGCTAACTTTTCTCTAAAAAATAAACAAGGAGTTATTAGTTTATTGAATAAAAATAAAGAAATAATCGCTAATGTTTTTTATGAATTAAATTGCGGTGGTAATGATAATGGTTATAGCATTATTTATATAAATAATTCTTGTCAAGAGAATAAAATTAAAGGAGGAACACCGAGAAGTTTAATAACTCTTGAGGGATATAAAGATAATGATTCACCTTCATTAAAAACCAATGACAAAAATTTATTAAATAATTTCTACCTGGAAAATTTAGAAAAATCTTTGAAGGAAGATTATTTTAATCTTAAAAAAGAGGAAAGTCATCCAGATATTAAGAATAACCTTAATCAGATTAAAGAATCTGAAAAAAAATCTCGATTGATAATTTCTGAATTTTTACCTAATCCCGCCGGAAATGATCAAGGTAGGGAGTTCATTGAATTATTTAATGATTCACAAATAGAAATCAACTTAAATAAATTCACCTTAGAAATAGGCAATAAAAAGATAAAATTAAAAGGAGTTATTAAACCAAAAGATTATTTTGTAATTTCTAATAAAGATTACAATTTTTATATCAGAAATAAAGGAGAAAATTTAAGTCTTTATTTAGATAGAGAAAAGATTTTTAGTATTAATTATCAAGGTAGGTCACCTCAAGGAAAAAGTTTTTCTCGCTTGGTTAATGGTCAATGGCTATTTATGCAACCAACACCAGGAAAAGAAAATCGGGATGAAGAATTTTTATTAGACAATAAAAATAGACAAAATTATTTTATTAAAAATAATAAAGAAGATAAAATCCCTCTTAATTTAATAGAAAGTAACTTATCAGCGAATGTTCATCGCCAACAAGAGTTAAATGATTACCTTCTGTTTTTTTTATTTATTTTTCTAATTTCACTAATTTTATTTTTTTTAATCAGGAAAAATTTTACAGAAACTTAAAAATAACTTAACATATAAAAATCTTGCCACTTTATCTCTTTTTTATTTGATGATAATATTTTTTTAATATCTTTCCGATTAATTAATTCTTTAAAAAGATCAATTTTAATTTTTAACCCCCAAGTATTTACTTCAAAGCCACCAATATCATGATAATATTTCAGTAATATTTTTTTAAGATTAATAATAGGATGAATAATATTAAATTTGAGGAAATAAATACCGCTGAGAAGATAAATAATTAAAATTTTATCTTGATAATTATTATCTAAATTTTTTATTAAATTTAAAGTGGAAATTTTAGTTTCTGTAGAGAGA
>JANXCM010000049.1 GCA_025060085.1 Patescibacteria group bacterium | reverse complement strand
TAAATTCTATTATAAATTATTATTTTTTAATTTCAAGTTTTTTCAAATTTTTCAAGTTATAATTTAGTGTAGTTTTTTTGAATAAATTTAAATATTATTTTACTAATTTCACTATTATTAAATGAATTATTATATTAATAATATATTTAAATTATTATTTAATTGATTAAATAAATTAACTTTAACTTATTTTTAATTAGCACTTATAATTTAAGTTTTAAATAATAAATAATGCCTAAAAATAATAAGAGTTATAAAAATAGAAAATCTATTAGTTATTTAGATATTTTTGAAAAAATAAAACTATTTTTTAACTTTCTTAAAAAATTAAAAGAACATTACTTAACGATAGAAGTTTTAAGTTGGTTTTTTATTTTCTTAGCTCTTTTTACAATTTTAGCCGATTTTAACAAAGGAGGTTTAATTGGTGAAAGATATCGTGAGTTAATGTTAAAAATTTTTGGTTATACTCATTTTGGTTTAGTTTTTTTATTTTTAATTTTAGGCATAAGCTGGCTTTTAAGAATAAATTTAATATGGAAAATTAGCGGAAGTTTAGCTTTAATTATTCTGTTTTTAATCTGCTCCGCCTTTATGGAAATAATATTTTGGGAAGGAGGAATAATTGGAGAATATATTGTTAGTTTAGAAAAATATGTAGGAAGAGTAGGTTTAATTGTAGGTTTAATTATTTTGACTATTTTGTGTTTATCAATTATTTTAGAAAAAACTTTTAGAGATTTAATTTATTGGATATTAAACAGAATAAAGAAAAAAAGTGAAATTAATATTATCAATTATCCTGTAAAAGAAAAAAAAATAGAAAATGAAAACAAGGTTAAAGAAAAGGGGGTATTTCCTGAGATAATTAAACCAACTAAAAATAAAACCGAAATTAAAGAAGAAATTAGATTAAAAAAATTACCTATCAAAACAACTTGGGAGTTACCACCTATTTCTCTTTTGGACAAAACAGAAACTCAACCTGATAGTGGTGATTTAAAGGAAAATATGCAGATTATTAAAACTACTCTTTTAAATTTTGGAATTGATGTTGAAGTTGTAGAAGTAACTATTGGTCCAACAGTAACTCGTTATGCTATTAAACCACCTGAAGGAGTTAAATTGTCAAAAATTTTAAATCTTCAAAATGATTTAGCATTAGCCTTAGCCGTTAATAATATTAGAATTGAAGCTCCAATTCCGGGAAGAGCTTTAATTGGCATAGAAATTCCAAATATTAAAAAAGCAACAGTAAGATTACGTTCGCTGGTTGAAAATTCTGAATTTTTAGAAAATGAAAGCTTGCTTGTTTTTCCTATTGGAAGAATAGTTACAGGCGAACCACTTTATGCTGATCTGGCTATAATGCCTCATATTTTAATTGCTGGTACAACTGGTTCAGGAAAGTCTGTTTTTATTCATTCTTTAATAATTTCTTTTCTTTTAAAAAATACACCTGAAACATTAAACTTAATTTTAGTCGATCCTAAAAGAGTAGAACTAGTTCGTTATGAAGAATTACCTCATTTATTAATGGATCCAGTTTTGGACACTAAAAAAGTCGTTGCTGTGATGAATTGGTTAATTAAAGAAATGGAAGAAAGATATCATAAATTCCAACAATTGAGAGTAAGAGATATTAATTCTTATAATAAAATCCAGATTAACAAAAAACAAAAAATTATGCCCCGAATTGTATTTGTTATCGATGAAATGGCAGATTTAATGATTAAACAAGGTAATATTATTGAAGCAGCTATCGTTAGATTAACTCAAATGGCAAGAGCAACTGGTATTCATTTGGTTTTGGCTACTCAAAGACCTTCGGTTGATGTTGTTACAGGATTAATTAAAGCTAATATCCCTAATAGAATATGTTTCAAAGTAGCCAGTCAAGTAGATTCAAGAACAGTTTTGGATTATACAGGAGCAGAAAAGCTAATCGGAGCAGGAGATTTGTTGTTTATCAGTTCTCATTTTGGGGGAATTAAAAGATTACAAGCTCCATTAATCGGAGAAAAAGAATTAGAAAGGATTATTGATTTTTGGACAAAACAAGCAACAGAAAAAGAAGATTTTGAAAGATTTGAAATTCCCCTGGAAGAATATGAAAAGCAAACAGGTATTATTACCTTAGAGGATGAAGGTAATGAAAACGAGGAAGAATTAGTGAAATTGGCTTATCAAGTAATTATGGAAACAGGTAAGGCTTCAACATCTCTTTTACAGAGAAAATTAAAGATTGGTTATGGCCGAGCGGCGAGAATTTTAGATGTTTTAGAGGAAAGAGGTATTGTTGGCCCTCAAGAAGGAACTAAACCACGAAAAATTTTAATTAATCAAAATAATGACTCAGAAATTGAATGAGATTTTAAA
>JANXCM010000048.1 GCA_025060085.1 Patescibacteria group bacterium | reverse complement strand
AACAGCGTAATTAAAATTAGCTAAAAAATATTCAGAAGAGGAATATCTTGATCCATGATGAGGAATTAATAAATAATCAGACTTAATATTTGATCCATTTTTACTTAATAAATATTTTTCAATTTTTTGATCAATATCACCTGAAAGTAAAAAACTTTTATCATTTTTTATCAATTTAATTACTAGTGAATTTTGATTATCACTTTTATATTTTTTATCAGGATGAAGAATAAATAATTTTTCAAATGGTGTTTCAATTCTATCTTTAGCTTTTAAAACTATCACTGGTATATTTTTTCTTTCAGCTAATTTCAATAATTTAACATAACCACTATCTTCTGAACCATAAGGAGAAATAATAATCCCTCCTACTTGATATCTTTCCAAAATATCAAAGGTTCCTCCATAATGATCTTTGTCTGAATGAGAAATGATAATCAAATCAATCCTCCGGTCATAAAATTTAGTTAATTTATTTATTTCATTAATAGTCTTAAGTCCATAAGGTCCAGTATCATATAAAATTTTCAAACGAGAATTATTAATTAAAACTCCACTTCCCTGCCCTACATCTAAAAAAGCAACAAAACTATCATTTTGTAAATTAGCATAAATATACCAAGCTAAAAAAATATTACCTAAGAGAAAAATTAAAATCAATCCTTTCATTTTTGTTAATTTTAAAAATAAAGTAAATGATAAATAAGTATAAAAATATTACCAAAATTAAAGGTAGTGGTAAATAAATTTTAGGCAAATTAGCTAAAAACGAAACAATTAAAGAAAAGATCTCAAAAGGTAAATTAAATATTTGATTAAGCGGATAGATAAAAAAGAAAAGTAGGGCTAAAAAGCCAATTAACATTAGATAAGGAATAAAGGGTAATAATAAAGAATTATTCACAAATGAAAATAGATTAAATTCACCGAATTTATACCACAAAAAAGGTAAAACTATTACCTGGGCGGAAATTGTTTCGCTGATTGTTTTTAATTTAAAAAATTTTCGCAAATATTCTTCAAAATAGATTATTCCCGTTGTAGCTAAAATAGAAAGCTGAAAACCTAAATCTTTAATTAAAGCTAAGGGATCAAAAATTGTAATTAATAAAGCAGCTAAAATAATAATATTTCTTTGAAGCGAAGGCCTACCAATCAACTTAGAAAGAATAAAAATTATCATCATTATCCCAGCTCGAATAACTGAAGATTGAAAACCAGCAAAAATAATAAAAATTAAAATAGATAAAATAGCTAAAATATTAGCCAGAAAAAAATTGATTGGAAAAAAATTTAAAAAACGATAAACAGCCGAAGATAAAACAACTAAGTTATAACCAGACATCGCTGTAATATGGAAAAGACCTGAATCTTTCAAATTTTCTCTTAAATTTTTTTTCATTAATCTCTCGACCATAAAGAATTCCACCAATAATTTCTGAAGTTGTGAGTGAATAATTTTTATCAATAATATTATTAACAATATAGCGAAATTGATAAATAGGAGTATAAATTGATTTTTCCACTTTAATTAACTCTCGAATAAAAATTCTATTTTCTATCTTTTCAAAATTAGCTAATAATTTATCATAAGGATTTAATCGCTCATAATAATATGGAAGATAAATAAAATATTCTTCTCTTTTAAAACTGCCTAAATATTTATGATAATAATTTGTTGAAGAAAATTCTTTTAAAATTTTAATTTTTTCATCAGCTAAATCAGAGCTAAATTTTTGATATAAATCTAAATAAAATCCACCTACTAAAAAAGAAAGTAAAAAGATTAAAATAAGAGTTGGATAACGAAAGAAAATTAAAGTTAAGATTCCAAACAATATCCAAAAACTAAAATAATAATTGAAAAAGATACCCAAAATAAAAAACAGAGTAGAAAAGAAAAAAATATTAGCAATCATAAATTAAGGAGCACCAAAAATCATTTTTAAAGCCGAAAAGATAGCAGAAATAACCAAAAGAACAAAATAACCAATAATTGCCCATTTGATATATTCGGAACCAGTACTTAAATATTCAATTTTAATTGGAGAAAGAATATAAAATATTGCTCCAATAACTAAAAGTAAAATAAAAATAATCGGCGCTAAATCAAAAATAAAATTTTTAATTTCCTCAAATATTCTTTCAGGAGTAATTTTCGCTAATGATTCTACACCTTGATGTTCATCTTCCCAAACAACTGGAGGAATAACAGCAAGAGGAACAGTGTGAGGTTGGACTTCGATGGCTGCGATAAACAATTTACTTGATATTTCTTTCAATTTATTTATAGTATTTTCAACGTTTTCCATTTGTTGATTTAAGACGTTATTTCTAAAATATTGAGAATCTCTACCTCCTGGAGTTCTGCCAGTAATAATAACACTTAAAAGCAAACCACAAGTGGAATTTTCCATATTAGCAACCATATAAAGATTTTTGTAGTTTGTTCTAT
>JANXCM010000047.1 GCA_025060085.1 Patescibacteria group bacterium | reverse complement strand
TATTTATTCTATTTTTATTTCTAACCTTCATTACTCTTGAAATAAATTCATTTATTTTGAAATATTTATTCCATAAGTCTTTTAAATTTTTTTCGTTTAAATCTATATCTGATTGCCAATGATAATTTAAAATTAAAAATCTAAAAAATCGAAGAGGATATTTTTTAGAAAATTCATCTAGGGTAACAAAATTTTTTAAAGATTTCGACATTTTTTGACCGTTAAGATATAAAAGACCTGTATGCATCCAAATTTTAACAAATGGTTTTTTCCCTGAGGCAGCTTCTTGTTGAGCAATTTCACATTCATGATGGGGAAAAATTAAATCTTTTCCACCTCCATGAAGGTCATATTGAACACCAAAATATTTTTCTGTAATAGCAGTATCTTCAATATGCCATCCTGGTCGGCCATATCCCCAGGGTGATTTCCAGAGAGGTTCATACTGATTAATTTTTTTATTCCTTCCTTTCCAGAGAGCAAAGTCTAGAGGATCTTCTTTAAATTCATTTTTTTCAATATCTTTTAATTGATTTATATCCTGATTTGAAAGCTTCCCATAATTTTTAAATTTCTTAGTTCGAAAATAAACACTTCCGTCTGGTGTTATATATGCATAATTTTTTTTTATTAAAATCTTTATTTGTTTAAAAATTTGAGGAAGGTACTGAGAAGCTCGAGCAAATTTATTTATTGAGTTTATTTTTATTTTTTTTAATTCTTCTTTAAATATCTTTTCAAATTTTCTAGCGATTTTAAACGGTTGAGTTTTTTCTTCCTTAGCTTTGTTAATGATTTTATCATCAATATCAGTAATATTTACCAAAAAGTAAATATTATATTTCAAATACCTCAAAAATTTAACAAAACCATCAAAGACTAAATAAGTTCTTAAATGACCAAGATGAGAATAATCGTATACTGTTGGGCCGCAGACAAATAATTTTAAATTTTTTTTAATTAATTTTTTTAATTTTTTACTTAAAGAATCATATATTTTTACTGCCATTATTTTGTGTCTAAATTATTAAAATTTTAATATTTTCATTTAGAGATATTTTATTATAAAATTTTTATAAAAGAAACACAATTTCAGAATATAATTATCTTATGTTTTTTTAATTTTAGATGGAAGTCAAAAGAGAGAAACTAGGAAAGGCTGAGGAGCAATTCTTAGAACATTTTGAAAAACATTCTCATTTTGAAGATTTAAGAAAAAGTGAAGGATATAAAGAACATCCCAAAGAAACAATAAAAAATTTTATAAAACAATTACATAAAGAAATTGAATCCTTACCAGAAATAAGGGAAGAAGCTGAAATTCATCATCAATCTCTAGAAGAGATGTCAAATATTTTAGCTAATGCTATTAACATTGCTTTAACTGAAGGTCTTGTTGAAGCTCTTTCTTTTATTGCTTCAACTAAAAATCCTCATTTTATTGATGCTTTTCATGATTTATTAGCTGGTCATTTTTTTAATTTATTAGTTAAACATAATAAAATTACTTTAATTAAATGAATTTTTTTTCGAATATTAATGTTTCTTTCTCACCCTTTTTTGTATATTTGATAGGGATAATTACTGGTTTTTTTGGTTTAATACTTATCTATTTCACAGTTATTTATTTAAAAAAATATTTAGAAAATAAGAAAATCAGACTTTCTTTAAATTATGCCTTAATTCTTATTGAGTTGCCCAAATATCATTATTTACCCAAAACAGATTCTGCTCCTCAAAAAGTTGTAGAGGAGATAAATAATTTTGAAAATTTTATCAATGCTCTTTCTAAATTTAAATATCCAATAATTTTTGAAATCGCTACTCCTCATTATGGGGAAGAGATATTTTTTTATTTAGCTATTCCTAGGAAATATCTTGATCCTATCCAAAGAGGCATTAAAGCCTTTTGGCCTGGCTCAGAAACAAAAATGGTAGAAGAAGATTACAATATTTTTAATCCCGAAGGTATTACTCTAGCTTCTTATGTTCAATTAAAGAATCATCATTTTAAACCAATAAAAACTTATCGAGAAATTGCTCAAGGAAATATTGATCCTTTGGATGGTTTTTTAGCTTCTTTTAATAAATTAAAAAAAGTTGGTGAAGGAATGCTTTATCAGGTAATTATTAAGCCTTTGGGAACAAAATACGCTAAAAAAATTTCGAAAACCATAAAAAAATTAAAAGAAGGAAAAACATTCGAAGAATCTAAAAATCCTTTAAGTTATTTAACCGAAGTCCTTTCTTCTAAAGAAACTCAAGAAAAGAAAGAAATGGAAGAAAGAAAAAGACCTATTGATGAATACTTAATAAAGAATTTGGAAAGTAAAATGATTAAACCTTTTTTTGAAGTTAATGTCAGACTATGTGTTTCTTCTAATAATATTTTTGAGGCTGAAGAAATTCTTTCTACTGCTGAAGCTGCTTTTCATCAATATATGAATCCTTCTATTAATGAATTTGTTATCCATAGAGTAAAAAGTAAAAAAATTTTGAAATTTGTTTATGAAATTTCATTTAGAATTTTTAATAAAAAACAAGCAACAATTTTGAATTCAGAAGAAATTGCTTCTATTTTTCATCTTCCCACATCTTATACTAAATCTCCTTTAATTCATTGGTTACTTTCTCGAACAGCCCCTCCACCACCTAATTTGCCAGACGAAGGAGTTGTTTTAGGTGAAAGTGTTTATCAAGGTAGTAAAGAATTGGTGAGAATTAAAAAAAACGATCGGCGGCGTCATATTTACGTTATTGGTCAAACTGGTACGGGTAAAACAACTCTTTTAAAAAATATTGCTGAGCAAGATATGAAGAATAATGATGGTTTATGTTTTATTGACCCTCACGGCGATGTTGCTCAAGAATTAATGGGTTTAGTGCCAAAAGAAAGAATTGATGATGTTATTTATTTTAGTCCAGGTGATATCCAAAGACCCGTGGGGCTTAATATCTTAGAATATGATCCTCAATTTCCAGAGCAAAAAACCTTTATTATTAATACTTTAATT
>JANXCM010000046.1 GCA_025060085.1 Patescibacteria group bacterium | reverse complement strand
ATGAGATTAGCAGAAAAATTTGAAGAAGATATTAAAGTTATTAAACAAGCTCAAAAAGAAGGGAATTAAAATTATATTTTTTAAATGGACGAAAGAAAAAAAATATTATTAGTTGATGACACATTAGAATTTTTGGAAATATTTAAATTTAAATTGACTCAAAATAACATTTTTGAAGTTGACACAGCCAATAACGGCAAAGAAGCTTTAGAAAAAATTAACCAAAATGATTATGATTTGATTATTTTGGATGTAATGATGCCAGAAATGGATGGAATTGAAACAGCTATGGAAATTGTAAAGATTAAAGGAGAAAGAAAGATTAATTTTATTTTTTTGACTAATTTTGGGGAAGATAATCCATTAGTTGGAAAAGAAATAGATGAATATTACGCTAAACAAATCGGTGCTTCAGCTTTCTTTAGAAAAACTGAAGATTTAGATGAAATAGTAAAAAAGATTAATGAAATTTTATCCACTAACTCTTAATTTTTTGACAATACTATTAAACTCTTGATAGGTGTTAGCAGGATTTTCAGTGTTAAAAATAGCGCTTGCCATAACTAAATAATCAACACCTAAAGAAACGAACTGATGAATGTTTTCTCTGTTTACTCCTCCATCAATTATAATTTTTTGTTTAGGTTTTAAAATTGGTTTTAATCTTTCTGGTAAATAAAAAGTATCAGGAAAAATTTTTTGTCCAGATTTTCCTGGCATTACTCCTAAAATAAGAACACCATTAACATAAGGAAGATATTTTTTAAAAAAAGATAATTCCATCCCAGGTGGCCAAGCAATAAAAATACCCCTTTTTGTTTTTTTAGCCATTTTTAAAAGCCCATCAGGGTTGGTAGAGGCTTCTAAGTGTAAAATAAAATTTTTAACATTTTCTTTTGACCATTTTAAAATTTCCTGAGGTTTTAAAGAAATCATTAAATGAAGATCAAATTGATAAGTTAATAATTTATTTAAATCTTCAGCATTCTGCCAAGTTTGATAACCAGTAAATTCTAAACTAGCAACATCTAAATGAAAATAAGTGGTTAAATCTTTTAAAATTTCAATTTTTTTTCTAATCTCTTCAAAAGATTGAGCATTGATTGCTGGAATAATCTTAGTCATCGTTTTAATTTTCGATTTAAAAAATTAAAAGTGGCAAAAATTATTATAAGGGAGAGAAAAATAAAAAATATCTCATTAACTTCAAGATAAATTTGAGGTTCTAAATATTCTATTCTTTCGTTACCAAATTTATCAACAGCTTTAACAAAAATATAACTTCTTAAACTTTGGTCATTAATAATATAGGGAGATTCTGATTTTCTAAAAATTAAACTTTCAATTTTAGGTTTAATAAAACTTTGTTTTTCTGCAATTTCGTAGTAAGCAATCCCACTTTGTTTATCATTTGCTTCAAAAATAAGGTGATATTTATTATCAAAAATTTCTGGATCTCTATTTAAATAAATTTTAAACCTTTCAGGAGGATAACTGTCTTTACTTTTAAAAATTCTATGTTCTTGAGTAGGTAAAATTTTTATTTCTGAAGTTTTAATTTCTAATTTTGTTCCAATGCCGTCATTTAAAAATACTTGTGAAGATTCTAAAATTTTTAAATAACCCTTATCTTCGGTTTCAAAAACTAAATTGATTAATAATCCTTTTTTACCAATATAACCTCCTGGGGTAATTCCCGATAAGATTACTTTATCTTTATCTATGTAAGGCTTTTCTAACCAAAAACTAATAATTGAATCATTTTCTAAATAATCTCTAAATTTTAAGCCTTTAAATTCTAATTTAATTTCAAAAGTATTGATATTATTTCCTTTAGTGTCAATATAAATAGGAACTATAATTTTTTTATGTTCTAATTTTAAAATATCTCCAAAATAGATTTTTACCATTTATCCTGTCCAATAATAAGCCATAATTGAAAAATCAACTAAATTGATTTTTCCATCACCATTTAATTTTTCTTTCTCAACCCTTTTAAAATTTTCAGATAATTTTTTCTTTTTATACCAAAAAGCAGCAATAGAGAAATCAACTAAATTTACTCGACAATCTCCATTTAAATCTCCTTTTTGAGGACATCTTTTTTTTTCTTCTATTTTCTTTTCGACTGTTTTTGTGCTGACAAGAAAATTAATAGTTGGTGAATAGGGACTTACCATTCTGTTTTGATAAACTTGCCTTGATTTAGTATAATGTTCTCCTAATTCTAAAATGCTTGTATCTAAAACGTGTAAATATGAACCATCTCTTTCCGTAGTAACTTTGAAAAATCTTTCTTCTTCTGAAGAAACACTAATAATAACATCAGATTCTGGAGTAGCTTGACCAAAAATTTGTAAAATATCTCCTCTTCTAACTGATTTTTTATCGATATCAATAGTAGGAGAGAGAAAAATATTTGAACTTCGAATTGTTTGACCAGCAATAATATTTACCTGAAAATTCAATAAACTTGATTTTCTTCCTCGAGCATCTTCGCTGTATAAAGTGAAGATATAAAATCCAGGAGAAAGATTACTTAGAGTTATTTCAAAATCACCTCTTGAACCAGCCCTACTGATGATTTTAATTTCACCATCAGAAAGAAGAGTAACTTCTGAATTAGGATACGCTCTACCTGAAATAATTAATAATCCGTATTGAAATTGAGGAATGTTAGAAGTTGTTCCACCACCTCCTCCGCTACTTCCTCCTCCAGTTATGCACTGAGAAGTATTAAAAGTACAATTTGAATTACAACTTAATGCTCCACCACTATAACCCAAAGAAACACAGTTTTGTCCGCCTAAATCTATACCATCACATTCTTCCCTTATTTCTTTCAAATTATTACCACAAATACCAGGAACAATTGCAGTTACATTTATTGAAGAAGATTTTAAAATTTTAACCAAGGTTAAGAGAGAAAAAAAAATAAAAATAAAAATTAAAAATCTTTTTAAAATCATTCATTCTTTTGTTGATATTTTTTAATCACCCAATAATTATATTTTTTTATTAAAAAAGGT
>JANXCM010000045.1 GCA_025060085.1 Patescibacteria group bacterium | reverse complement strand
CTGAGCTACCCGCCCTTATTTTAACCCTTCAGAAATTTTAGTGAAAATATTAGCGAGAAAATTTTTAAAATCATTCCAAATATTATTTATATCGAGACCAAAATAATCTTTAATTTTATCAAAAAAATCATTAAAATTTAAACCGCTTGAATCTTGTAAAAATTGCCAAAATTTTTC
The DNA here is from genome assembly GCA_025060085.1 of Patescibacteria group bacterium. Classification (GTDB taxonomy): domain Bacteria; phylum Patescibacteriota; class Minisyncoccia; order UBA6257; family HR35; genus JANXCM01. The sequence goes on along the minus strand of JANXCM010000045.1, from coordinate 2,983 downwards.
CCAACCCAATTTAATAGTTTTTGAAAACACCTCCCAATTAAAATACGGCTTCAGCCATTGCCAAAATTTATCCGGAACAATAGCAAAAATAATTAAAATAATAATAAAAGTGATAAATAATCTAAAAAGAAGCTTAATCATTAGCTTAATAAATTAATTGCTTTTTCAATTAATTTTAAAGTTTTTTGTTTGCCTAAAATTTCCATAATTTCTAAGGGTGGAGGTGATGCTTGTAAACCAGTTAAAGCAACTCTTAAGGGCCAATAAACATAGCCTTTGTCTTCAGATAAGCTATCTAAAATTTGTTTTAAGTATGAAGAATTAAATTTTTCTTCTGGAACTAAAATTAAATTAGTTAACACTTTTTGAAGAGATTCTTTTATTTGTTCAAAAGAATAGTTTTTCCATTTCAATAATTCTTTTTCATAATTAAAATCTTGAAAGAAAAAATTAACTGACTGAAAAATTTCTTTCAGAGTAGTAGCCCTTTCTTTGCCTAATTCAATTATTTTTAAAATTTCTCCTTGAGAATAATCAAAATGCTTAATAAATTCTTTAAGATCAAAAAAATCTTCATCCTCTAAAACAGTTTTTAATATTTCCTCATTGGGTTTATTACGCAAATAAACTCTATTTAACCAAATTAATTTTTTAAAATTCAAAACACAAGGACGAACTTCTACATCTTTTAATTCAAATTGTTTAATCACTTCTTCAAGGCTAATTATTTCACGATCACCTTTTGGATGCCAACCTAATAAAATTAAAAAATTATTTATAGCTTCTGGTAAAAATCCTTCTTTTTTGTATTCTAAAACACTTTTAGCACCATGTCTTTTAGATAATTTTCCGCCAGTTTCACCTAAAAGAAGAGGGATATGAGCATAAAAAGGTAATGGCCAATTCATTGCTCTATAAACGATAATTTGTTTAGGCGTATTAGAAATATGTTCTGCTCCTCTAATAATATGAGTTATTCCTTGATAATAATCATCAATAGGAGTGGAAAGATGAAAAAGTGGTTCAGTTTCTGACTTGGCAATAACAAAATCCCCAATTAAAGTTAAATCAAATTTTATTTCACCTCTTAATAAGTCTTTAAAAATTAATACTTGGTCGGGAACTTTAATCCTAATTACATAAGGAATTCCTTGAGAAAGTTTTTGTTTAATAATCTCAGAAGATAAATTCAAACAAGTTCTATCATAACGTGGTGCTATCCCTTGAGTAATTTGGTTTAATCTTTTCTGTTCTAATTCCTCTTTAGTACAAAAACATCGGTAAGCATGACCTTTACTAACTAATTCTTCAATAACTTTTAAATAAATTGAAGTTCTTTCTGACTGAAAGAATGGTCCTTCATCCCAAAAAATATTTAACCATTTTAAACTTTCAATAATATTGTCAACAAATTCTTTTTTTGATCTTTCTCGATCAGTATCTTCTATTCTTAAAATAAAATTACCCTTATTTTTTTTAGCGAAAATAAAATTAAATAAAGCTGTTCTGGCTCCGCCTAAATGCAGATTGCCCGTTGGTGATGGAGCAAATCTAACTCTAACTACCATAAATTAAATTATAAACCGTAAATATCTTTAGAAAGAGGGAAGTTTAAAATAAAAGTAGTTCCTTCTCCTTTTTTCGATTGAAATTCAATCTCTCCTTTGTGAATATTAGTTAAATTGTAAGCCAAAGAAAGACCAAGACCAAAACCAGTTGGTTTAATACTTTTGGCTTCTTCGCTACGGAAATATTTTTTAAAGATATGAGGAAAATCTTTTTCCTCAATTCCTATACCTGTATCAGAAATTTTTAAAGTAACATAATTTTTATCTTTGTTCTTGAAAATATCAATGACTAGCTTACCTCCTTCTCTGTTATAATCAATACCATTTTCAATAATAGGATAAAGAATAAAAAACATAATACTTTTGTCAAAATAAAAATTTTTAACTAATTCATCTAAATAAATTTCAACTTTAATTTTTTTTTCTTCTAATGAAGATTTAAAGAAATCTAAGCATTGTTTAATTAAATCTTCAATACTATTCAATTCTATATTTAGATCAATTTTGCCCATCTCAGATTTACTTTTTAAAATAACCATTTGGGTTAAGAAAAGTGTTTTATTAATGATATTAATACTTTGTTCGAAAATTTCTGGTTGAATTGAATTTTTATTAGTTTCTATTAACCATTTTAATTGATTAAGAGGAGTACGAAGGTGATGAGCTAATAAACTTAATAAATCAAATGCTTGCCTTTCTTGTTTTTTTTCTTCAGAATAATCTTTAATTATTTTGATATTAAGAAGTTTATTTTGATAAAAAATTTTAGTAGTGATAAGAAAAAGGAAAATTTCGTTTCGATAATTAATATCAATAATATTTGGATCATCAGATTGGATTATTTTTAAACTATCAGCCATAAGTGAAGGAAAAAAAATTAAAGCTAATTTTAGATAATTTTCATTTTTAACAATCCAAGTTTCAATTTTAAAATTCGTTAAGGTATTTTTTTCTAGATTAACAAAATCAGAAAAAGCTTTATTAAAATAAATAATTTTCATTTGTTCATCATAAATAACAAAGGGGGTAGAAATAAAATTAAATAATTTCCCCCATTCACTATAAAATGGTTCTTGTTGAGAAATTAATTTTTCTTTCTGGATTATTTTTTGAATAAAGATAAAGATAAAATTTAAAATTAATAATCCTAAAATACTAATTTTCAGAAAATTAAAATCACCTATCAATAAAAATAAAAGTAAAAAAAATATATTAGTTAAAAAATAAATCAAAAGAAAATTAATTTTTTTCATCTTAAGTCTCTTAAATTTTCTCCTTTTTTAATTTTAACAACAAGAGGGACTTTTAGGGGGATAACATTTTCCATAATCTGTTTTATTTTAAACTGAACATTGTTTAATCTTTCTCTTTTAATTTCAAAAATCAATTCATCATGGATGGCTAAAATTAATTTT
>JANXCM010000044.1 GCA_025060085.1 Patescibacteria group bacterium | reverse complement strand
AAGAAGTAAAAATAAGAATAAAAATTATAGAAAAAATATATATTTTTTTATTTATTTTTTTCATTTTTTATAATATTTTTTTAAAACAACGACTCATTTGAATTTAAATAATAAATAATATTAAAGTTAAATATTTTAATTTTAGATTTTAATTTGTAATAAGTCAATAAATTTATAAATTTATCCATAGAATTAAAATAATTTTAAAATATATAAATTTTCATTATTTTAATATATAAATTTATACTTATAATCTTAATTAAATTAAATTATCCACAATTTAAGTTGATATTTTAAAAATATAATGTTTAAGTTCTTACAGAATATTAAACCAACCGGAGATCAACCAAAAGCGATTAAGAAATTAGTAGAAGGATTAAGAAAAGATTTTATATACCAAACACTTTTAGGAGTTACAGGGAGTGGTAAAACTGCTACGATGGCTTGGGTAATAGAAAAAACGAAAAGACCGGCTTTTGTAATCTCACCTAACAAGATGTTAGCCGCTCAACTTTATCAAGAATTTAAATCATTTTTTCCTGAAAATCAGGTTCATTATTTTGTTAGTTATTATGATTATTATCAACCTGAAGCTTATCTTCCTGAAACTGATACTTATATTGCTAAAGATGCCAGAATTAATGAATACTTAGATCAATTGCGTCATGGAGCTATCCAAGCTGTTTTAAATCATCAAGATTTTATTATTATTTCTTCGGTTTCTTGTCTTTACGGAATTGGTAATCCAGAAGAGTATGAAAAAGTAAGAATCGAAATTTATCTTAATCAATACCTTAATATAAATGATTTAATTAACTCTCTGAAAATTCTTCAATATTCTAAATTAAAAGATGAACTTAAAGCAGGAAGTTTTAAACTTTCAAGTCTATCTTCTAAGGAGAAACAATTAGAACTTATTTCTCCTCATGGTAATGAGATGTATATTATTAGAATTGAAAATAAAATCGTTAAAGAAATTAAACTTATAGCTTTAGTTAAAAAATTTGAAAACAAAATTAAATTGGTAATCAAAAGAGATTCAGAAAAATTTTTAGAAAAATTAAAAGTTTACCCAGCGAAACTTTTTGTCACTGATAAAGAAAAATTATATTTAGCTATCAATAACATTAAACAAGAATTAAATGATCGTTATTGGCAACTTTTAAAAGAAAACAAAATAATAGAAGCAGAAAGATTAAAAAGAAGAACTTTAGTCGATATAGAAATGTTAAAAACAAAAGGTTATTGTCAAGGAATAGAAAATTATGAAAGGCATCTTAATTTCAAAAATGCCGGTGAGCCACCATATACTATTTTAGATTATCTTCCTCAGGAAACAATAATTTTTATTGATGAATCTCATCTAACTTTACCTCAAATAAAAGCTATGGCAAGAGGTGACCGAAAAAGAAAAGAAGTATTAGTTGAACATGGTTGGCGCCTTCCTTCAGCAATTGATCATCGACCTTTAACTTTTGAAGAATTTTTTAGTAAAAATTTCCAAAAGATTTTTGTTTCTGCCACGCCCGGTGAATTTGAAAAAAAATATTCAGATCAAATTGTCGAACAATTAATTCGGCCAACATTTATTCCTGATCCTATTATTGAAGTCCGTTCTTCTGATAATCAAATTATAGACTTATTAAGAGAGATAGAAGTAGTATTAAAAAGAAAAGGAAAATTGTTAATTTTAACTGCTACAAAAAGATCAGCTGAAAATTTAACTGAATTTTTAACCAATTATGAATTAAAAGTTCAATACATCCATTCTGATATTAAAACGCTAAAAAGGCCAGAAATAATAAGAAAATTAAGAAAAGGAGAAATAGATATTTTAATTGGTGTTAACCTTTTAAGAGAAGGCTTAGATTTACCTGAAGTTTCTTTAGTTTGTATTTTAGATGCTGATAAAGAAGGATTTTTGAGAAATACTACTACACTTATTCAAGCTATTGGCCGAGCGTCAAGAAATATAGAAGGAAAGGTAATTTTATATGCTAATAGAATGACTAAATCAATAAAAGAGGCTATTGAAGAAACAGAAAGGAGAAGAAAATATCAAATAGAATTTAATAAAAAATATGGCTTATTACCAAAAGCTATTATTAAAGAGTTAATATCTACACCTCTTGAAGAATTTTCTAATAAGGAATATCAAGAAACAAAAGAAGATTTAATTCTATTTTTAGAAAAAGAAAAAAATGAATTATAATGTCCTATTATAAACTAATAATAAATTATAATTATTTGGTATGTAAAAAATAAATTAATCTTATTTTTAAATTTAATGAGCTATTTTTTAAAAAAATTTATTATTAGTATTTTTTTATTTATTTTTATCTGTGCTTTAATTTTTTTCTTCACTGATTACCTATCCCAAAAAATATTTAATCTATCTCAAGAAATAAACAATTTAATTATCGAAAAAGAAACAAGGTGGCAAAATATAATTCAGGCAGAAAAAATTAAAGGATTATTAATTAATTTAGAAAAAAAATATAATCTCAATTTTAAAGATTTTAAAAATAATTATTTTTTAACAACTAGCGAAGCATTAAATCAAATTTATAATTTTGCTTCAACAAATAAAATCAACTTAACTACATCCTCGGAAAACAAAATTATTTTAGAAGATAAAAAAGAAAATTTAATTAATTTAATTAATTTTATAAAAAGAAATAAAATTAAAATTGAGTATTTAAAAGGAGAAAATAGAGAAAATAGATTTTGGGTAGAAATAAAAATTCAATGAATAAAAATAAACTTTATTTAATTATCTTTAATACGGTAATTATTGTTTTCATTATTATCTTCTTTACCTTTATTTTTATTAAAAATTTTAAACATTTTGGAAGCTTGTTTAGTCAACCAACTCTTTCTCACAATCAAAATGAAGAAATTAACCAACTTATTAAAGAGTTAGAAAAGAAAATCAATATTTATCTTAAACTTAAAGATTCAGCTAATTGATAAATTAATTGATTTTCATCAATCAAAAATTTTTTATATCTTCTCTCAAGTTCGCTAAGTAATTTAATAATTTTAACAATCTTATCTTCTGATATTTTTTTTGCTTTTCTTTTTAGGATTTCCTTATAATAGGGCTTTAAACCTAAAGAATTTTCTTCCTTTAAATTTTTGGCTTTTTTTAATAGATAAATTCGCAGAAGTGTTTTATATATTAAACTAATAATATTAT
>JANXCM010000043.1:1321-3310 GCA_025060085.1 Patescibacteria group bacterium | reverse complement strand
TTAGCCGAATTAGCAAAAATAGAATTTAGCGAAGAAGAATTAGAAAAATTTTTATCCGATTTAAATAGAATTTTAAGATACATTGACGAGATTAAAGAATTAGATTTATCAAGATTTGAACCAATGGTGGGAGGACCTGTCCAAAAATTAGAATTAAGAGAGGATAAAATTGAAAATTATGATAAAGAGAAAAAAGATATGATTGTTAATCAATTTCCTCAAAAGGAAAATAATTACCTCCGAGCGCCTAAAATTATCTCTAAATCTTAAGGTATTTTGACATTGCTGTCATAGTAGCAAAAATATTGATTAAGAAAAGGAAGAATAAGATACTTAAATTGATAGTTAAAAAGTTATGATAAAAAAACAATTCGGGATTAAGAGTGGTGATCAATTGTTTCCAGAAATCTCTTGTTCTAATAAGAAAGAAAACAAAGGCAAATTCAGCAATTAAAAAACCTAAAAAAGAAGATATTAAATTAAAAATAACAAATGGCAATCTAATAAAATAATTAGGTGCTCCTATTAAACGAAAAACTTCAATATCATCTTTTTGTGAATAAATTGTCAAAAGAGTTAAATTAAGAATAATTAAAAAAGTAAAGATAAAAATTAAAATAAGAAAAATTAAGATAATAAATTTAAATTGATTGGAAACTTTAATAAATCTTTCAATAACATTTTTATTTTCAGAATAAGTTAAAAAATCAATAATAGCACGATATGGGGAAGTTTCTAAATATTTTGCTATTTCATTATAAACTTCAGGTTGTTTAGCACGAATAATTAAATAGTCAACTAAAGGATTGATGTTTAATTCTACCAGTGATTTAATAATTATCGGATTGGCAATATATTTTCTTTGAAAATCTTCAAAGGCTGATTCTTTGCTAATTAAAACAACTTCTTCAACACCATTAAAATTTTCTAAAATATTTTTAAGCTTAACAATATCTTCTCGAGAAGTGTTATCCTTAAAATAGACTGAAAAATCTAATTTAGTTTTTAAAAAATCAACTAATTCATTTGAAAAATAAAAAACAGAAAGTCCTACTAAAATCAAAAAGGACATTAAAAAAGAAATAAAAATTAAAACAAAAGTAATTATTTTCTTTCTTTTAAATAATTCCCAACCTTCTTTAATCAATCTACCTAAAACCATCACTTAAATTAAAGTATATTTACCAGGATTTTCATCTTTAACAATCCGACCTTGATGAATAGTAATAACTCTTTTATTTAGATAATCAACAATATCTTTATGATGAGTAGCTAAAATAATTGTTACTCCTTGATTATTTATATTTTTTAAAGTTTCAGCAATCTCAAAGGAAGAAATAGGATCGAGATTTCCTGTTGGTTCATCGGCTAATAAAATTTCGGGATTAGTAGAAAGAGCACGAGCTATGGATAATCTTTGTTTTTCTCCGCCTGATAAAAATTTAGCTAAAATATCTTTATGATTCCATAAATCAACACTTTTTAAAACTTCTTCAATCTTTTTTCTAATTTCCCTATAATTAAATCTCATGGCTTCTAAGGGCAATCTAATATTATCATAAACAGTCCGGTCATTTAATAGTTTGAAATCTTGAAAAACGATAACCACCTTTCTTCTTAATTTTAAAATTTCATTTCCTCTTATTTTGGTGTAATCTAAATTTTTATAAAAAATATGACCTTCAGTGGGATTTTCTTCTTTTCTAATTAGTTTTAAAATAGTACTCTTCCCTGCTCCTGAACGACCAACTAAAATCACAAATTCTCCTGCTTTAACTTCAAAGCTTATTTTTTCTAAAGCTTTTATATCCGGCTGATAAATTTTACTGACAATTTTAAAAACTAACATTTATATTTTTAATTTAAAATATTTTTATAATAATGCTCCTAAAGGATGAATAAGAGACAAATCGCCAGATAGTAATTCGTACACTTTATTGGTTTCATAACCGAATTGATGGTCTTTAACTAATTTATATGGATCTAAAA
>JANXCM010000043.1:0-1311 GCA_025060085.1 Patescibacteria group bacterium | reverse complement strand
TAACTTCTTTTTTGATTTCCCCAACTAATTTCTATTTTTTTACCTTTTAATTCTTCTATCTTTTTAGTTTTTTGTTCTTCCATAAAATTAATTATCTTTGATTTTAATATTTGAAGAGCTATTTCTCGATTTCTTTGTTGACTTCGCTCGCTTTGACAAGTTACGACTATATTTAAGGGTTTATATATTAGTCTCACCGCTGTTTCAACTTTATTCACATTTTGACCTCCTTTACCACCAGAGCGAAAGGTTTCTATTTCAATATCATCTTCTTTAATTTCAATTTTTGGATTATTAATAATGGGCAAAACTTCAATATAAGCAAAACTTGTATGTCTTAATTTTTTCGCTGAAAAGGGAGATATTCTTACTAAACGATGAACTCCTTTTTCATAAGTTAAAATAGGATAAATATTTTTTTCCTCTATTTGGGCTTCTAAATAACGATAGCCTCCATATTCATTTTTTTGTTCATCAATTATAAAGAATTTCCAGTTAATTTTTTTAAAAAATTTAGTATACATCTCCCATAACATCTTTGCCCAGTCTTCAGCATCTTTTCCACCTGTTCCAGCATAAATACTAATTATAACAAAACTATCTTTAAATTGATCATCACAACAATGATTTAAAAAAATATCCTTTAAAATTTCTTTACTATCTTCATAATTTTCTGTCTCTAACAAAGTTTTCAGTTTAAAAATTTTTTCTTTCAAAAGTCTCAATTTTTCTAATTTTTCTAAAACCTTAAAGTTATCTTCGTTTTCCCAAAAATCTAAATTTTCAATATTTTTCTCTATTTTTTCAATTTCATTAATTTGGTCAAAAACACCCCTCCAAAAATTGGAGGGTTCGAAGCCACATAGGATTTTTAATATTTAAACCTTCAAAAATCATTTATTAAATTTTATCATAAAAATATTTTTAAGTTTAAGAGAATTATTATAAAATTTAAATCTTAATCAAAAGTGAATATAAAAATTTAAAAATATAATGAAAATAATAAGTAAATCTTTCACTCTTATCGAATTAATTATTGCCGTTTTGATTATATTTTTAATAGTTGGATTATTTATTTTAATTATTAAACCAGGTGATTATTTTCAAAATACACGAGATAGTAAAAGAATAGATGATCTTAAAAAATTAGAAACAATTTTAGATGTTTTATCTTTAGAAGATTTAAACTTAGAAGAAGGTTTAAGTAATAATACTATTTATATTTCTTTACCTGACTCTTCGCCTACCTGTTCCTCTTGGATTTCTCAATTAATGATTTTACCACAAAATTGGCAATATCGTTGTTCCAGT
>JANXCM010000042.1 GCA_025060085.1 Patescibacteria group bacterium | reverse complement strand
TACGAAGATTTATTAGAAAAAATAAAATTTTGTTTTGCTTCTCTTTTTACTAATAGAGCAATATTTTATAGACAAGAAAAGAGATTTGACCATTTTCAAGTAAAACTTTCAGTATGTGTCCAAAAAATGGTTCGCTCTGATTTAGCTAGTTCTGGGGTAATGTTCACTATTGATTCGGATTCAGGTCTAGAAAAAGTAATTATAATAAATGGCGTTTGGGGATTAGGAGAATTAATAGTCCAAGGAAGAGTTATCCCTGACGAGTGGATAATTTTTAAAGAAGGCTTGAAAAAAGGATACAAAAGCATAATAAGCAAAAGATTAGGAGAAAAAATTAAAAAAATTGTTTATTCAGAAAAATCTGGAGTTAAAGAAATAGAAACAAGTGAAAATGAAATTAAAAATTTTTCCTTGAGTGAAGATGAAGTTTTAGAATTGGCTAAAATGGGTTTAATTATTGAAAATCATTATCAAAGACCAATGGATATTGAGTGGGCTAAAGATGGAATTGAAGGAAAAATTTATATTGTTCAAGCAAGAGCAGAAACAGTTCATTCAATAAAAAATAAAAATATTTATATAGAATATAAACTAAAAGATAGAGGGAAAGTTATAATCAAAGGCATAGCCATTGGTTCTAAAATAACTTCAGGTAAAGTAAAAATTATTAAAGATGTAAAAAATATAAATGAATTCGAAAAAGGAGAAATTTTAGTAACAGAAATGACAGATCCTGATTGGGTACCGATAATGAAAATTGCAAAAGGAATAGTAACTGATAAAGGCGGAAGAACTTGTCATGCAGCAATTGTAGGCAGAGAATTAGATTTACCAGTAATAGTCGGTACACAGAATGCAACCCAAATTTTAAAAACAGGAGATGAAATAACAATTGATTGCACAGGAGGAATCAATGGTTATGTTTATAAAGGATTACTAAATTATGATATTATTGAACATAATTTAGAAAAAATTCCGAGCACGAAGACTAAAATTTATATTAATATAGGTTTACCCGATGAAGCATGGGAAAAATGGTATTTGCCCATCAAAGGAGTAGGATTAGCTCGAGAAGAATTTATTATTGCTGAGGATATTAAAATTCATCCCAATGCCCTAATAGATTATCCTAACATCCCAGCAGAAATTAAATTAAAAATAGATGAATTAACTAAAAATTACCAAGATAAAAAACAATATTTTATAGACAAACTTGCAGAAGGAATAGCTAAAATATGTACAGCTTATTATCCTTATGAGGTAATAATCAGATTTTCAGATTTTAAAACAAATGAATATAGAAATTTAATCGGAGGGGAATTATATGAACCACGAGAAGAAAATCCTATGATTGGTTGGCGAGGAGCAAGTAGATACTATCATCCAAGATTTAAAAAATCATTTGAGCTTGAGGTTTTAGCAATTAAAAAGGTAAAAGAGGTTTTTGGCTTAGATAATGTAGTGATGATGGTGCCTTTTTGTCGAACTGTGGAAGAGGGTAAAAGGGTTATTGAGATTATCGAAAACATTATGGGCAAAAGGGAGATTAATAAATACAAAATTTATGTAATGTGTGAGATACCTTCAAATATTATTCAATCTGAGGATTTTTTAAATATTTTTGATGGAATGTCTATCGGTTCTAATGATTTAACTCAGTTAACTCTAGGAATTGATAGAGATAATGAAATTATACAAGGTATAGCAGATGAAAGGAACGAATCAGTTAAAAAATTAATTAGCCAAGTGATTAAAATATGTAAAGAAAAAAATAAATACATAGGTATATGCGGCCAAGCACCAAGCGATTTTCCTGAAATTGTTGAATTTTTAGTAAAAAAAGGGATTGAAAGTATAAGTATTAATAGCGATGTAGTAATAAAAGTAATTGAATTAGTAAATAAATTTGAGAATGAAAATAGATTATATAGAAGTTAATAAAATATTGGATTCTAGAGGAGAATTTACAATAGAGATTGAAATAGAAAGTGAAAATTTAAGAGCTAAAGTTTCTATCCCATCTGGGAAAAGCTTAGGCAGTCACGAAGCAATTTGTTATGAATGTGAAATTATTAAAAAAAAAGCTAAAAGCTTTTTAAAGGAAATTAAAGATTTAAATTTTTCTTCCTCTCAAGATTTTGATAAATTTTTAATCAAAAAGGCTGGAAAAAATAAAAAATTTTTGGGAGCTAATTTTACCTTAGCTCTATCTTTAGCTTTCAGCAAAATTTTAGCTCAAAAAGAAAAATTACCCTTATATATATATTTGAAAAGGGAATATAAGATTAATTCAAAAATAAAACTCCCAAACATGATTTTGAATGTTATTGGTGGAGGTGTTCACTCATTTAACAACCTAAGTTTTCAGGAATATTGGTTAGTTAGCAAAGAAAAATTTTCTGAAAAATTAATAGCTAAAATCATATCAGTAATAAATAAATTAGAAAATATTTTACCAAAGCCATTAGGTAGAAATGATGAGGGAGCTTTTTGTATAAATTTAAAAGACGATTATGAACCTTTTAGATATTTAAAAAAATTTTCATCAGATTTTATAATAGGATCGGATATAGCAGCTAATCAACTTAAAAAAGATATAGATTTTGAAAAAATTAAAGAATTAGAAGTTAAGTATTTGGAAGATCCTTTTAAAGAAGAAGAGTTTGAAAAATTTACCAAATTAAGAAAAATGGGATTTAAGATAATTGGTGATGATTTAACTGTTACTAATGTCAAAAGATTAAAGATAGCTATTGAAAATAAATCAGTTGATGGAGTAATCGTTAAGCCTAACCAAATAGGGACAATAAGTGAAACCTATAATTTCATAAGTTTAGCTAGTAAGAATAATATTTTCACTATTTTTTCTCATCGAAGCGGTGAAACTAACGATAGTTGGTTAATTGATCTTGGAATAGCATTTGACACTGATTATTTCAAAATAGGTGTTCCTCTTCAAGGAGAAAGAGTAGCTAAATGGAATAGATTATTAGAAATAATGAAAAATGGGGAGTGATATTTGTATTATATTACATAACATTAGAAGTGTATATAATGTAGGATCTATTTTTAGAACTGCAGATGCAGCAGGTGTGGATAAGATAATTCTTACAGGATATACGCCAACACCAGTATTGAAAGAAAAAGAAATAGCTAAAACAGCTTTAGGAGCGGAAAAATATTTAAATTGGGAATATTATCATAATATAAGTTATTTAATAAAAAAATTACAAAAGGAAGGTTTTAATATCATTGCCCTAGAACAAAGCAAAGAAAGTATTCCTTATTACAAATTTAGACCTAAATTTCCTTTAGCTTTAATATGTGGCAATGAGATAAAGGGTTTGAATATAAAAATTTTAAATAAAAGTCAAGCTATTGTTGATATTCCAATGTTTGGTAAAAAGGAATCATTAAATGTTAGCGTAGCAGTAGGAATTGTTATTTATTATTTAAAGCTAAAATTTTTAAACTTAATTTAAAATTTTAAATAATGATTTTCATTTATATCACTAACCCTAATAAAAAGACTGCCCTAAAAGTAAGTAAAATTTTACTAGAAAAAAAATTATGTGCCTGCATT
>JANXCM010000041.1 GCA_025060085.1 Patescibacteria group bacterium | reverse complement strand
ATCTACTTTCTCTTCGAACTTTTTAATCTGACTATCTTTATTTTCTATAGAAGGATTTTGAGGGAAAGAATATTTAAAATTAGATGAAGTACCAAAAAGGTTACCTAATAAAACAGATAAGATTAAACTTAAGGCGGTTAAAGATTTAGGATCAATAAATCCTTTTCTTTTTATTTTTTTCATTTTTGGTATAAATTTATAAAAATAACGACTCTTTGTCTAAAAATTAATATTAATTTAAAATTATTTTAGCTTATAATTTTTTTTATTATATTAAATTTTAAATAGAGTATATATATATCAAATTAATTCTGTGAATAATTTGTTATTTTTTGCCCGGGTGGCGGAATTGGCAGACGCGTATGACTCAAAATCATATGACCGTCAAGGTCGTGTGGGTTCGACTCCCACCCCGGGCAAAAAACTGCCCTCATAGCTCAATTGGTAGAGCAGCTGGCTCTTAACCAGAAGGTTGGAGGTTCGACTCCTCCTGGGGGCAAAAATTTGTTATTAAGAAATAATAACGGTAATTGCGGGGTGTAGTATAGCGGTAGTACGCACCCTTGGGGTGGGTGTGGGCCGGGTTCAATTCCCGGCACCCCGAAATGACTTTTAAAAAATATATATGGAAAGACAAAAAAAATTTAAAGAAATAATATCTTCAGTATCAAGAAATATTTTGGTTAAATTAATTGAAATTTTCTATTATTTTACTAGAGAAAATAATCCAGAAAAAGGAGAAGAGATTGCTATCTTGATAAATAACTATCTGAATGAAATTTATTACCTTTTTCCAGAAAAAAATTTGTCTGAATTAGCTGAAAATTTAGATTATCTCTTTTCAGGAGTAATTGAAATAATTGAAAATAAACATAAAAGCAAAATTATCTTGCCTCAAAATAGAGAAGAATGGAACTTTATTTTTTCTGAAATAATCAATTCTCTTCATCAACAATTATTTCAGCTTTTTACTCAAAAAGAGATAGCTAATTTTTTAATTTTTATTTTTTTAAGAAAATTTGAAATATCAACTTTAGAAATTAATTCTGCAAATATTGCGGAAGAAGTTTGTAAATTATATAAAGAAATTCTAACTTTCACTTTTTTAAGAGTCTTAGAAAAAATTGAACAAAGAAATAATTTAACTATCGAAAATAAACAAGGAATAATAGATAATTATTTTACTAATCATCCTATTTTAGAATATGATATTTTTAATTTTTTTGTTAAAATCATCGGAGAAAAGAGAGAATTATTTACAGAAGAAACAAGAAGTGAAACTGTTCTTCTTGAAAAACCAGGAAAATTAAAAGAGTTGATAAAAAAAGAAAAAATAGAAGAGAGTTTGAATTTTTATGGGGAATTAGCAGAAAACGTAAGTAATGAATGTAGAGAAAGTTTCATTAGGGCAGGCAATTATGAAAATTATCAAAAAGACATTGAGTATTTTATTGAGAAATTAAAAAAAATTATTACAAAAATTAGATTTATTCCTCAAAATCAAATTGAATTTAGAAGTCTTATTTACTATTTTGCCACTGAACTATATTTTTTATATATTGATGAAAAAATAATTAGTTTATTCTTCAAGTTGAAAAGTGAAGACATTGAAAAAATGAGAGATCCTAATAAAAGTCAAGAAATAATAAAAAGGGAATTTGAAGTATATCTCTTAGAAAGTAGAGGAATAACTTTTTACATTAGTACTTTAAGAGAAATTTTGACTCGCTTAAAATTTAAAATTTTAAATTTTTTAAATCAAAAATTAGAACAAGAAAATATTTCTGATGAAGAAAGAAAAGAAATTGAAAATTCCCTAAATGATATTAATAATTTAGATATTGAAGGTTATTTGGAAAGATATACAGAAAGAAATATAGGTTTAAAAAATTTTTCCTATCAACAGAATATCAGTTATCATTACTATATTTATTTTACTCAAAGAATTGTAGAGGAAAATTTTTGATAGATTAGTTAAATTCCTAAAATTTTAATTTCATCTAAAATTTTTTTGATTTTATTTTTCTCAATACCTGTTTTTCGGAAAATATTTTCAATATCATCTCTTAATAAATCATTCGTTATCACATAGTGATTTTCAATCAATTTTTTAATAATAAATTTATTAGTATTTAAAATAATTGTTACTGGATATAAATTTTTTTCTTCGATTAATTTTTCTAATGATTCATCTGGAGGATATTTCCACGCAGTCAATTTAATATCCCGACATTGTGCAAAAACAATCGCTTCTTCTGAAAGTCTAGTATTAGTTACTAACCAAGGAATAAGTTCAGAATATTTTTCTTTAATATCAATCCATCGGCCATAAATATATAAAACATTTTTTAAGTCAGAAGGAATTTCAAATGACTGATGAAATTTACATTCAATAAGATATCTTTGATTATCTTTGACAGCGATAATATCAATTTCATAACTTAAGCATTGACCTTCAACAAATTCATTAATAATTGTTTCATAGCCATACTCAGCTAAAATTTTAGCAAAATATTGCTCAAAGGGATAACCAGTTGGTCCTAAATCAAAAATAGCCTTTTTAAGATTATAGCGAAGAGCATAATAATTATTAATTTTCTTTAATTCATTTAAGGTCAATTTAAAAACTTCTGAACTTTTAGCTATTGAAGGTAATTTATCATAAATATTTCGGCAAATTTTATTTGAAGTT
Source organism: Patescibacteria group bacterium (assembly GCA_025060085.1). GTDB lineage: Bacteria > Patescibacteriota > Minisyncoccia > UBA6257 > HR35 > JANXCM01. The sequence goes on along the minus strand of JANXCM010000041.1, from coordinate 1,143 downwards.
GAATAATCTATCCCGATGTTGGTTAAATTTTGACAAAATTTTTTTTCGTCAAACAATTCTTCACCACCTAATTTTTTAATTATTTTCTTCATTTTTTTCTAATAAATAGAATAATCTTATTATCTCTGGAAATTTTAATTGATGCGGTCTTTTTAATAAAAAATCTTTATCCAAAAGAGAAATTTTATTCGAATAATTTAATTTTAAGTTATTATAGACAGTTCTTTTGTTATTTTTAAATAAATTTTTAAGAAAATATTCAAATTTTAAATTTTTTATAACGGGTTGAGGAAAAAAATTAAATTTGAGAGCTAATGAATCAACCCGCGGAGCAGGGAAGAAATTTTTGTTTTTAATAACTATTATTTTCTCTACCTGAGAAAAATTTTTAATCCAGATAGATAAAAAATTTTCTTTCTTTCTACCTAAAATTTTTTCCGCATATTCTTTCTGAAGGGTTAAAATTGCTATTTTAGGAAAATTTCCAAAATTAAATATTTTTCTTAAAATTTTACCAGTTATAAAATAGGGGATATTGCCTACCACAATAAAATTATGGTTTAATTTTTTTAAATTAGCTTTTAGAAAATCTTTATTAATTATCTTAATATTTTTATTGCTTTTAAATTTATCTTTTAAAATTTCTAATAAATTTTTATCTATTTCATAAACTATAAGTTTTTTAGCATTAACCAAATATTTAGTTAAATTACCTACTCCTCCACCAATTTCAATAACTAATTCTTTGTGGATATCTCCTAAAGAATTAGCTAAAATTTTTAAAATTTTGTTATTTTTTAAAAAATGTTGACCTAAAGATTTTTTTGTTTTACAGTGAATAATCATGTTATAATAATAAAATACTAAAATTATATTAAAAGTAAATCAAAAATAGAATGTGTCGTAATTAATGATTCCATAGTTTAAAAATTAGTAGGTTAAGTTATTTAACTTTTTTATTTTTACCTCTATTTTTTTATTGGCAGTCTGATTTAAAACAAATAAGATCAGAAAAGATTAGTATTAGAGATAATAATTTCGAAATTAATTATCTCTCATCTAATTCTCAATCAAATAATTTTTATTTTGATCTAAAAAAAAATATTAATAATGAAAATGGAATTGATCCGGAAAATGCTTATT
>JANXCM010000040.1 GCA_025060085.1 Patescibacteria group bacterium | reverse complement strand
GCAAAATAAATCATCGCTGCTTTCCATTCAGCATTATAAGTCTTATTATCAGCTCCAGCATCAGTCAATTTGACTGCTGAAGCAATGAAAGCATGATAAATATTCCAAGGATTAGGTTTTTCTCCTAAAATTTTCTCTATTTTATTTTTGTACCCCTTCCAGGTAGAAGGAATAAACTGAGCCGGTCCCATAGCACCACCCCAACCAAAACTTAAAGGACAAGAAACTGGTGTTTTAGTATAGTCTAAACCTAATTCTTTAGTAATTTCAATAAAAACTGGGATATCACGAGTAGGATGCATTACTCGATCTCTAAATCTTCCTGAAGTGTCAACTCCATCGCCAGTTTGAAGATTAGTTACATAGCATTGTCCAACATTTCTTCCTAAGTCACTTTCTTGTTTTAAAATAGCTAAAAGAAATGCCGGTCTGATACCAGTTAATTGACTTGCTAATTCTGCGTATTCTAAAGCTTTTTCAAAAGTAATCGGTCCAGCTCCACCAGCTAATCTAAATAATTCTTGTCTAATTTGAGCTGCTCTTTTCTGTAAATCACTCACATAACCCCTAAATTTTTTTTCTTCTCCTTGAGTAATTTTTAAAATTTCATTTTTTTCCTCTTGAAGTTCGTTAAGCTCCTGTTTTTTTAATTCAGAAATCTGAAGCAAATTTTTTTGTTCTTCTAAATTTTCTTCTAATTTATTTTTTTGATAATTTAATTCATTATTTAGCTTATTAAGGTCAATTAACTGATCGTTAATTGATTCTTGAAGTTTATTTAAAAAAACAATATTACTAAAATAATCAGAAAGATTACTCTCGGCTAAAACAACTTCCACTACAGATTTTTTTGAAGATTGATAATACATTCTAATGGTTTTCTTAAGGTTATTTTTAGATGAATCGATTTTTTCTTGGGTAAGCAAAATTGCTTTTTTAGTGCTTTCTATTCGGCGATTTAAATTATTAATCTGGGAAATAAGATACTGAATTTCTAATTCAGCTTTTTTAATTTGAGCATCTAAATACCTAATTTCTTCTTGTAAATTCCTTTTTTCTTTTGATAATTTGTTGATTTCTTGTCGGTACTCTTCAATTTTATTTAAAACTGATTGTAGCTCCTGTTCTAATTGTTTTTTCCTTTGAGTTAAATCTTGATTATTATTTTGAGCTAATAATTTTTTATTAATAATTACAGTTGGCCAATTATAACCAGGAGCAGCTACCATTGATTGAGAAAAATAGAAAAAAATAGAAACAAAAAGAAAAACAAAAAGACTGTTTAAGTAAGATGAGTAATAAAAATTTTTTCTTTTCTGAGGTTGATTATATTGATATTTTTTAATATCTTTAATTATTTTAGGCATTAGTTTCACTTGATAAAGATTCTTCGGCGCTAATTTCTTGCTCAATAACAGAAGCAACGGGAGTTTCGGGATCTAATAAAATTTTAACATTAGGGACTTCTAAGTTTTTAACATAAATAGATTCATTTAGATCTAAGTTAGAAACATCTACTTCTAATTTATCTGGTAAGTCTTTTAATAGCCCTTCTATTTCCAATTCAACTAAAGATTTATTTAAATAATATCCTCTTCTTAAAATTTCTTCTTCACCTTTAAAAACAATAGGAATAGTAGTAGTAATCTTTTCTGTTAAACTAGGTAAATAAATATCAAAATGGATAGGTTTTAAGGTTAAGTGATCTTTTTGAATCTCTTGGAGGATGCCTGGATATTTTGTTCCTCTAAATTCAATTTCAAATCGTTGGTGAGGAAATTTAAAAAATTGATAAGCTATCTTTTCATTAATCATTACAGGAGTAGATAAAAAATCTGGACCATAAATCACACCAGGAATAAAACCTTCTTTTCTATATCTTTTGGCTGATTTTTTTAAATCTCTTTCTTGAAGTAAGATAATCATTTTTTCAAATTAAGATAGGTATATTAAAATTATAACTCAACTTTTTTTACCTCCAATTTGATTTTTTTATATGTTTTTAATTTTCTCCAAGATAAAAGACCGGTTTGAGAACCTATTTTATTTAAATTATATGCAGTATTAATAGCGGCATATTTAAGGATCAATTTTATCTCATCTTCCCGAAAATTAAGTTTATTTTTTACTAAAAGAGCAAAAACTGTACTGCCAAATGAATCTCCTGCGCCAGTAGTATCAATAATTTTTATTTTCTCATAAATATCAGAATGATAAATTTTATTTTCAGTTAAAAACCAAGCGCCATTTTGACCATCTGTAACTAAAAGATATTTAATAAAAAATAATTTTTTACGCAATTCCTTTAAAAAATTAATTTTATCTTTATTTTTTAATTTTTTCTTTTTTAAAATTAATATTGACTCCTGAAAATTGATACTTAAAAAATCAATATTTTTAAAATTACTAAATTTTTTAAAATTTCTTAAGAAATAACCAGATGGATTAACACCAACAAAATTATTAGCCCTTTTCAACTTATTAAATATTTTTAACCATAAACTGACCGGTGTTTTGCCGGTAGCTAAATAATAAGCTGAATTATTAAAGATAGGTATATCTTTTTCTTTAAAAATTTCATCTCCCCGATGAGTGAAAATATATTTTTTTCCATCTTTACCCAAAAAAATAAAAGAAATAGTTGAATTACCCCTACTTTTGATAATATGGGCTTTAATTTTTTTTTCTTCAATTTTTTTTCTTATTATTTTTCCTATAAAGTCATTGCCAAGTTTAACAATAGCTGTTGAATCTAAATTTAATTTTTGGAAATTGTAAGCAAAATTTAGACCACCACCACCGATATCAACAAAGTAATTTTCAACATCATTTTTTTCCTTTAAATTCTTCAAAAAATTGAAGTTGTCGAAAATAAAAAAAATATCTAAAGATGCTGTTCCTATCGAGTAAATTTTCATCATAATAATTATAATATTTAAAATTATTGTTATAAATATTAAATAAAATTCATTAAAAAATGGTTTATTCAAAATTAATATTTGTTTTTTAAAATATCTATGTTAAAATTTTTAAAATTAAATTAGTAAAGTAATCAAGAAATTAGTCGTTAATTAATCAGAAATCTAAAATGAGCGAAAAAGTTGCTGAAATAAAAGCAAGAATAAAAAAACTTTTTTCTTTATGGGTCGATGAAAATAAGGTTAACCAATTAGATATCGAAGCTAAATTAGATGAGCGGGGCGTATTGGTTGAAATCAACGGCCCCCAAGAAATTCTCTCTCTAATAATTGGCAAAAGAGGTCAAACAGTTAACGCTGTAAGACAAATATTAAAAAGTATTGGCGGAGCTTTAGGAGCTGCTATTTCCTTAAAAGTTCAAACTAAAAAATAAAAAAATAATAAAGACTAAATTAATAAAATTTTAAATAGAAAACAAATTTCTTATTTGATATTTGTTTATTATTTAATATTTAGATTATCTTTTTAATCTGATTAATTTCAGTAAAAAATTTATCATATCGAGAAGAATAAAATATTTTTAAAGATTTTTTATTTTTCTCCACTAATATTATTTTAATATGATGATTAAAAAAATATCGAGAATATTTCCAAAATTTTTTAAAATCTTTCAAGTAGATTTTATTGCTTTTAATCTGCCAAAAAATAAATTTTTTTTTGTTTTTGATAAATGTTAAACCATCGAATAAACCCCAAAAATCTTTTTTAAGGTTAATAATTCTCGGTTTTAATTCTGTTTCGGCTGAAGGGAAAATTGATTTCAACTTCAGAGCAAAATCTTTTTCAACTCTTTTTCCTTTTCCACTTTTGTTTTTTACTCTTTTCATAATATAAAAAAATAGAAATTTATTAAAATATTTATTTTAATATTAATTTCTCCTAAAGTTATTATCTAAAGTATTTTTTTAAATTAAATTATTAATTTTATTTTAATCAAATTTTAAAGATAAAAATAAAAAGGAGGGTGACGGCGAAAGGAGACCAAACTCCGCCACCCCCAATTAAGGACGGATTATCCATTAAAA
>JANXCM010000003.1 GCA_025060085.1 Patescibacteria group bacterium | reverse complement strand
TATTTGCCCCATAAAGTTCAACACCATCAAACCAAAATTGAACATCTAAACCTCCTGGACTTGCTCTTTGAACTATCCAATAATTACCAGAGCCATTGGTTCCTGAATCATTACCTAACAATGCTCTCCAACCCCTCATATTATTAGCATCAGGAGCTATTTCTGTTCCAGTAATTAATTGTCCACCAGAGGGAGTATAGTGGTAAACTGCTTTCGCTTTTTTGGGTTTAGTATTTTCAATTATTTTTTTCGAAATTAGTTTATGAGAAATAAAAATATCGATTAAATCAAAAACACCAGAAAGTGAAAAAAATAAAAAAATTATTAAGAGATAATTTATTAACTTGAAAAAATATTTCCTAAAATATTTTTTAGGATGGAAATTATTAATTTTCAAATTCATTTTCTTTCTCTTCAAAAATTAAACTATTATTGAACAATTTAATCATTATTTCTTTTCTTTGAATTATGTTTATTTTAAGATTATTTTCAAAAGTGAGAGAAAATTTTTTAGCGGAAATAAGATCATAACCATTTAAAACATTATTTTCATCTAAATAGAAGAAAATGTTCTCATAAAAACCAATGGGTAAGTTTTGAAGATTTAAATTTTCTAATTTTTGACATATTTCTTTATCTTTATCATACAACCAAAATTCGTAATTTTCTTCAATTTTTAGTTGATAAGCTTCTATTTTCTCTTGAAGTTTTTTGGAAAAGATTAAATCAATATTGTTATCTTTTTCAATTAAAATTTTTCCTTTTTCTTTTCTTTGAAATTCGGTTAAATAAGAATTAGAATCAATTTTTAAATCTGAGGAAGTTACGTTTTTTATTTTTTCATAATATTTACTTAATTTTTCATTTAATTCCTGACAATAGGGAGAAATATATTTTTCTTCTTTTTTATTTTTTGATATGGTCAGGTATTCAATTTCTAACCAAAGGCTTTCCAAATAAAGATAAGGAATTTTTTCGATCGATGGATTTGATTGAATTTTGATTTGAATTTTAGGTATTTCTAACCAATCTTGAACTGATATTTCAAAATTTGCTTTTTGCCAATTTTCGTTTGTTAAACTTCCTAAATAATGCCAATTTTGACTATCTAAGGTGTAGAAAATATCAAAATAGTTTAGTGAAGAAGATGAAATTATTTTAGAATCAGATAAATTTTCTTGAGAAGATGTGATAATTTCTTTTTTATAATCAAGATTCTCTTGAAATGATTGATTTTCTTCATTTTTTTCATTTTCTGCCCTAACGAAGTTGAATAAAAATAAAGATTGAATTTCAGAAGAGGTTGAAATAAATTCATTTTTAGGAATTATTTCTATTTCTTTGGGAGGAATAATTTTTTCGATTATATTTTCGCTAGAAGTGGAAGGAGGTTGTTTGATTATTGTTTCTTTTCTCTCTTCAGTTAAAATTAAGTTAAATTTTAAATTTATTCTTTTAATTTCTCCTTTTTCGATTATGCCCTGAAAATTACCACAATAAATTTCTTTAAAACCACCTAAATAAACAGCTGCATTACTCTCATTTATTAACTCTAGATCTTCAACTTCTTTTTTATTGCTTGCCTTTTCGGGATTAATAAAACTACCTAAACAATTTTGGGGATAAAAATAGGTAATATCAGCCTTACTTTCTCTTCGAGAAAAAATATTTAAAAAAAATATTACTAAAATTAGAAAAAATATAAGATAATTTAAATTAATTCTTTTCATCTTTTATCTTATTATTTTAATTTAAAATGAGTGAATCTTAAAATTTTATTATGATAATAAAGAATTATCAGAAAATTGCTTTAACTACTGAAAGAAAAATTTGTCTTTCTTTAATTAACACTACTCTAGAAAGTATCCAACCTCGAAAGTTAATAAAAGAAAAATTTAAAATAAAAAAAAATATAATCCGGATTGATAATTACTCTTATAATTTAAGAAATTTTAATAATATTTATTTAATTGGTTTTGGTAAAGGAAGTTTAGCTATCTCTTGTGAATTGATCAAGAGAATCAAAAAAATTAAGGAAGCTTATATTATTGATGTTTCTAAATACAAAAAAAAATTAGACAAGAGAATTAAATTTTTTAAAGGCGATCATCCCCTTCCTTCAATTAATAATTTTAGATTTTCTAAATTTCTTTTTAATAATTTCGATCAAAAAACAAACAACAGGGATTTATTTTTTATCGTTATTTGCGGCGGAGGATCAGCAATGTTAACTTACCCGTCTAAAATTTCTATCAAGAGATATTTAGAAATCAATAGAGCTTTGTTAAAATCAGGTGCTGATATTTATGAAATGAATACTATCCGAAAACATTTAGATTTAATAAAAGGTGGAGGGTTAGCTAAAATTTTATTTCCAGCAAAGATCATCAGTTTAATTTTTTCTGATGTGCCTGGAAATGACCTTTCGATAATTGCTTCAGGCCCAACTGTTAGAGATAAAACTAATATTAATAACGCTTGGCTATTAATAAGAAAATTTAGAATAAATAATATTAAGAAAGAAGATTTAATTGAGACACCTAAAGAAAAAAAATATTTTAGAGATGTTAACAATATTTTAATCTTAAGCAATCAAATAGCTTTAACTAAAATCAAAAACAGAGCAGAAAATTTGAGATTGAAAGCAAAAATAATTACGGATAAATTAAGCGGTGAAGTAAGTAAAATAGCTAGATTTTTATTCGAGAAAATTAAACATTCAAAATTTGATCTTTTAATTGCTGGCGGAGAAACAACAGTCAAGGTAAAAGGTAAGGGGCAGGGAGGAAGAAATCAAGAATTAGTTTTATGGTTTTTGAAATACTTGAAAAAAAATAATTTAGAAAAAAAATTTTCTATTATTTCTATTAATTCTGATGGTTGGGATAATACTCCTTTTGCAGGAGCAATAGGTGATTGGTTAACCTTAAAAAAGGCGAAAGACTTTAATTTAGATATTGAAAAATTTTTGAAAAATAATGATAGTTACAATTTTTTTAAAAAAACTAATGATGGAATTGTTACAGGTAGATTATCCTTAAATATTTCTGATTTAATTTTAATTTTTAAAAATAGATGAAAAATATCACTTTTTTTATATTTTTATTATCAATTTTTATTCCTTTTTCTTCTTTTGGAGCTACTATTTATTTTTCACCTTCTGAGGGCGAGTTTGAAATTAAAAAAAATTTTAAATTAGTCGTTTATATTGATTCTGATCAAGAAATTAACGCTGTCGGTGGAAAAATATCTTTTGATAATAATTTTTTAAATGTGGTTAATATTTCTGATTCTGGATCAATTATTAATTTTTGGGCAATAAAACCAAATTTTGATAATAAAAAAGGAGAAATAGTTTTTGAAGGAGTGTCTTTGAATAAAAGTTTTAAGGGTAAAAATGGGAGATTAATAGAAATTAATTTTAAAGGAATAAAAGAAATAAATAAAACAGTCGTTAAATTTGATAATGTTCAAATCTTAGCTAATGATGGAGAAGGTACGAATGTTTTTGAAAAAAATATTAATGGGATGTATAAAATTTATAAAAAAATAGTTAATATTACTCAATCTTTATCTTCTTCTATGATAAATGAAACTAAAATTACCTTACCAAAGCCAGTTATTATATCTAAAACACATCCAGATCAAAATAGGTGGTATAACAAAAACAATGTTGAATTGGAATGGGAGTTAGATAAAAATATTAAAAAAGTTAGAATGATTTTAACTCAATATTTTGATAAACAACCTTCAATAGTTTATGAGCCAGCGATCAATTATAAAAAAATAGATAACTTAAATGATGGAAGGTATTATTTTAAATTACAATTTGAAGATGAAAATTCTAAAAGTGAAGTTGAAATTTATAAAATTAACATAGATACTACACCTCCCAAATTAGAATTGAAAGAAAAGCCAAGAAAATTTATTTATGAATATCCATTTTATTCAATATTAGCAGAAGATAATTTATCTGATATAGATTATTTCGAGATATATTTGAACAATCAATTTATTACAACCACCAGAGAAAATTTAGTCAATTTGGAAAAATTTAATATTAAACCAGGAAAATATTTATTGGGAGTAAAAGTATTTGATAGAGCTGGTAATTATAATTATCAAACGGTCAATTTTGAAATTGGTGAAAGAGAAATATTAACTGAAAAGAAATTAAAGGAAACAAAAAAAATTATTCTTGAAGTAAATGTATATCTTTTACTTTTAATTTTTCTAATTATTCTTTTTATCTTTATTTTAATTTTGATCTATTTTAAAAATAGAAGACTGCATCATAAATTAAAGGAGGAAATAAGAAAGATAGAAGAATTTTCTCATAAATCATTTATAGCTCTTAAAAAAGATTTAGAAAAACAATTAGAAATTTTAGAATCAAAAAACCAAGAAGAGTTGATTAAAGAAGAAAGAGAATTAATTCAACATTTAAGAAAGCATATTAATTATATCAATTTAGTTATCGAGAAAAATCTTCAAGATATTGATAAAATAATTAAATAGGTTAATCTAAGTTTTCAATAACCAGATAATTTCCTTGCTTTGAAGAAATAAATAATTTACCTTCTCTATTAAAGCTTAAATCAAGATAATTTATTTCAATAAGACAGACCGTATTTTTACTTTTTCTGTTAATATACTTTAAAGGTGAGTTATCTTTTTAAAAAATGAAAGCAAATTGGTTATTAATATTTGAGAATTTGTAATTTGGGTGATAATCGAATGGTTCCTACAATTCAGGTTTATTATTTTATTTATATACTTAAAATTAATATCGTAAAGATTGAATTTCTCATCACTTTCTTTTCTTTTAGTTACAATATGAGTTGCTGAGAAATTTTTATTAAGATTTAAAATTTTAAATAATAAAATATTTAAATATTTGTTGATCTAAATCAATATGACTAAACATAACATCAGAAAACTATTAGCTCAAATTAAAAAATTAGAATTTTTAGCTTATTATGATGAGTTAACTAAAGTTTATAATCGGCGAGGTTTTTTTGAAAATTCTGAAAAAATATTTAAAGCTGTTGTTTATCGAAAAAAAGAATTGGAAAGAAGAATTGGCTATCGAATTCCTCTGTCTATTATTTTTTTAGATATTGATAATTTTAAAAAGATTAATGATACTTATGGTCACAAAATTGGCGATAAAGTTTTAGAAAGAGTAGCTAAAGTTATTAAAGAAAGATTAAGAGATTCAGATATTATTGGACGTTTAGGTGGAGAAGAGTTTGTTATAGCTTTAATTGGTTGTGATTTGAATTCAGCCCAAAAAATTGCTGAAGATTTAAGACAGAGAATTGAGAAATTAACTATTAAAACATTTAGGGGTAAATTAAAAATAACTGCTAGTTTAGGGGTAGTAAGCTATAAAGATGAAAAAAGTTTACAAGAATTAATAGCTAGGGCTGATCAAGCAATGTATCGAGCTAAAAAAGGTGGTAAAAACAGAGTTGTTGTTCTTTAAAAAAATAATTTTTGTATAATAGTAGAGTAAGGCTAAAAATACAAAATAAAATATTAAATAAATTAAAATTAAATTTATGATTATTCACATAAATTAAAACTAAATAATTTAATAATTCAAAATGAAAAAAAATAATCTATTTATTACTTTTCTATTTATTTTTTTATTTTTCTTAATTATTAGGGTAGAATTTTCTCAAGCGAGATCAATATATTTTCCTATTCATCGCGGAGAAAAATTATTGAGGATATATCATTTTAATGATACAACTTATGTTTTAAGTCAGCATTATTACCATTTTGTTTTGAGATCTTTTAATAATGGTCAAATCATAAATTCAAAAAGGATAATTTTAGAAGGAGAAACAAAGGATTTTAAATTTTTAGAGAATGGCGATAGTTTGTTAATTTTATTTTTAATTAAAGAAAATAATTCTCATTATTTTAAATTTTTTAATTCCAATTTAGAGCTTATAACTGAGATAAACCTAAATTTAGATTATAGAAATGAATTTATTTATTTAAATTATTTAGAAGACCAAAACAAGTTAATCTCAATTTTTAAAGAAGGTAATACATTAAAATTAAATTTTCTTGATTTGTTAACTTATACTCAGAAAAGAATTAATCTATTTTCTTATTCAAAATTAAAGCTTTCTCATTTAAGTAGCAATAATTTTTACACCTTAATTAGTTTTTTTGATGAAATTGATAATAAATTTAAGATTTATATTTTTGATCGAGATGATAATTTGATATATGAAAACTTTTTAAGTAATAATTTTCATTTATCTTCCGTTGAAAAAATAGGCAATTTTTTTTATTTTTGTGGAAAAAATGAAAATAATTATTTTAAATTAATAACTTTAAATTTAAATGATTTCTCTTTATCTGAAGAAGAAAATCGAAATATAAAGATCGCCGACTATCTTTCATGTTATTATTTAGAGGGAGATATCAATAATATTTTATTGATTTATAGAGATGGAGATTTGAAAGTTAGATTTTTAAATGAAGAAATAATAATCAATTTGAATTATCCTTCCCATTTTTTTATTAAAGATATAAAAATAGGCGCTGATGAAATTTTTAGTGGTTATCTTAAAATAATTTTGGAAAATAGATTTAGGATAATTTTAGAAACAATTAATATTTTTAATACTAATCAACAAATAACTCAAAACTTTTCTAATTTTGAATATATTGATAATTATTTCGATCAAGTGGCAGATAAAATTTTAATCTTATTTCAGGGTGGTAATAGGAGTAAAATATACTCTGAATTTTAATTAATATTAATTTTGAATGATAAAAATAGCCCCAGAAACAATTTTTAAAATTGGTAATATTTCTATCACTAATACTCTTTTAACTTCTTGGTTAGTCATTTTTATAATTTTTTTATTTTTAATTTTTGTTAAATATCAAATTAAGCCAAATAAATTACAAATATTATTAGAAATAATTTACGAAAATATTTATAAATTTTGGTTTGAAATTACCCATTTAAAAAGTAAACTAATTTTTACTTTTTGTTTAACCTTTTTGATTTATATAGGTTTATCAAATTTGATCATTCTTATTCCACCGTTAGAAGCTTTTTATATTAAAAAAAACGATTATCACTTACATCTTTTTCGATCTGTTTTTTCTGATTTAAATATGACTTTAGCTTTAGCTCTCATTTCTGTTTTTCTTACCAATTTTCTAGGTTTGTTAAAATCTGGTTTAAGATTTTTTAAAAGATTCTTTTCGCCTATCGGTATCCTTGAATTAATTTCTGAGTTTGCTAAAATTATTTCCTTTAGTTTCAGGTTATTTGGAAATATTTTTGCTGGTAAAGTTTTATTAGTAGTAATTAGTTCTTTGGTTGTTTTTTTTATTCCCTCATTTTTTATTGGCTTAGAAATTTTTGTTGGTTTGATTCAAGCTTTTATTTTCTTTGTTCTTACCAGTGTATTCATTAAGGTCGCCATAGAACATTAAAGGATATTAAGAAATTTTATATTTACAAATGGATATTGAAACTTTCCGAATTATCATTTCGGGGATAGCAATAGCCATTGGAGTTTTAGGTCCAGCTTTAGCTATTGGAAAAATAGGTGGAGAAGCATTAAGATCAATTGGGAGAAATCCTGAAGCTGCTCCCAAAATTCAAACAGCAATGATTTTGGCTATTGCTTTTACCGAAGCTTTAGCTATTTATGTTCTGGCAGTAGTTTTAATTATCAAATTTATAAAATAAGTATACTTTAATTTATATTTTAATTTTAAAAAATAGATGTTAATATTTAAAAATTTTTCTTTAAATGAATGATTTGATATCATCTTTAGGAATAAATTATTACCATCTTTTTTTTCAGATAGTTAACTTTGGAATAGTTTTTTTTCTGCTTTATCTTTTTTTTACTAAGCCTATTAGTAGAATAATTAAAGAGAGAAGTAAAAAAATTGAAGAGGGTTTGAGAAAAAGTGAAGAAGCTGAAAAATTTCTTCAGGAAGCCAGAATTTTAAGAGATAAAATTTTAGATGAGACTGAGAAAAGAAGATTGGAGATTTTAAAAAAAATAGAGCAAGAAAAAGAAGAAATATTGGATAAGATAAAAAGAGAATTAGATTTAAAAAGAGAAGAAATGTTAAATAGGTTAGGAGAAGAAGAAAAATTTTTAAGAGATAAAATAGGAAAAGAATTAGAAGCTAAATCAAAAGAATTTTTAATTTTGTTAGCCCAAAAAATATTTTCTCAAAAAGAAATTGATCAAAAATTTATTGAAATGATTTTAAAAAAGATTAATGATTAGAGATGATTTAGTTTTAAAAAAAATAATTTTAGAATTTTTGATGAATAATGATTTTAAAAAGTTAGAAATTTTAATTAATAAATTAAAAAGAGAAGGAAAATTTTTTAAAGTTAAAAAAAATCTTGATGATATTATTAATAGTTTTTATGAAAAAAATAATTTTTTAGTAGGAGAACTAGAAATAGCTTTTGATGAAAATATAGAATTAATCAAAAATAGACTACCCTATAATTTTTTAATTCAAAAAGTTAAGGTTAATCGTTATCTTATCGCTGGCGGTGTTTTTAGATCTAAAAACAAAGAGTTTAATTTTAGTCTTCTAAATAATTTGAAGCAAATTTTTAATAATGGATGATTTAAATTTTTTAGTGGAAAAACTTAAGAAAATAATTGAAAAAGTTGAAGTTAAATCAGAGACAAAAGAAATTGGTAAAATAATTTCGCTAAGTGACGGTATTGTGTGGTTAGAAGGTTTAGATGACTGTCAAATGATGGAAATTTTGAAATTAAATAAAGATAATTATGACATTTTTTTAATAGCGTTTAATTTAGAGGAAGAATTAGTCGGTGCAGTGGTTTTGAATGATTTTGATAAAATCCAAGTTGGAGATATTGTTTATCGCACTGAAAAAGTTTTAAGTATTCCGGTAAGTAAAAATCTTAAGGGGAGAGTGATTAATCCATTAATTAAACCTCTTGATGGCCTGCCAGAAATTGATTCCGAAATTTTTTATCCGATAGAAAAAAAAGCACCTGGGGTAATGGAAAGAGAACCAGTAAGTATTCCTCTTCATACCGGGATAAAAATTATTGATTCACTCATACCTATAGGCCGAGGACAACGTGAATTGATTTTAGGTGATCGACAGATAGGAAAAACTTCGATTGCTTTAGATATTATCCTTAATCAAAAAAATGATCCACTTAAAACTCCTATCTGTATCTATGTCGCTATTGGTCAGAAGATGTCAAAAATTAGAAGAATGTTTGAGATTTTAAAAAAAGAAGAATCAATGGATTATACGATTATTTTGGCTACTACTTCTGACGATTATCCCATTTTACTTTATCTTGCTCCATATGTTGGCTGTGCTATCGGCGAATATTTTATGGATCAAGGTGAGGATGTATTAATAATTTATGATGATTTAACAAAACATGCATGGGCTTGGCGAGAAATATCTTTGCTTTTAAAAAGACCAGTAGGTAGAGAAGCTTATCCCGGAGATATTTTTTATACTCATTCAAGATTGTTAGAAAGAGCAGGAAACTTAAAAGGGAAGGGAAGTTTAACAGCCTTACCTATTTGCGAGACACAATTAGGAGATATTTCTGCTTATATTCCAACTAATTTAATTTCTATTACTGATGGTCAAATATATTTAGAAAGCGATCTTTTCAAAAACAATTTTAAACCGGCAATCAATATTGGACTTTCAGTTTCCCGAGTAGGTTCAAAAGCACAAACAAAAATAATAAAAAAAATTGCTGGTAAGTTAAAATTAGATTTAGCCCAATATCGTGAATTAGAAGAATTTGCTCAAATTACCACTGATTTACCCAAAGAATTAAAAGAAAAATTAATCAGAGGAAGAATTTTGATGGAAATTTTAAAACAAGAAAATATTAAACCTTTAACTTTTGATAAGATTGCTCTTTTAATTTATGCTGTTAATAACGGTTTTTTCGATAATTATGAAATAGGAGTAATAAAAAAAATAGAAAAAGAAATTCTTGATTATTTTGAAATTAACTATTCCGCAATTCTAGAAAAGATAAAAGCTAAAAAAGATTTAGATGAAGAAATTGAAAAAGAATTGAGACAATCTTTAATGAATTTTTTTGAGAAACAAAAATGAAACAAAGATTAAAAAAGAGGATAAAATTTTTAAATAATTTTCAAAAAATTACTAAGTCGGTCAGTTTAATTTCAGCGGTTAGATTTCAAAAAAATATTTTGAGAATTAGAAGGATTATTTTAAATGTTTTTTACTTTTTATCAATAACCAACCAATTAGTTCTTCAATACCCTCAAATTTTTGATAAAAAAAAGAAAGAAGAAGGAAATTATTTGGTTGTAGTGGTAAGTTCAGATCGCGGTTTAGCTGGCTCTTTTGATCAATTGATTTTTAAAAAAACGGAAAGCATAATTCAAAATTTAGCTGGTAAAAATTTTTTCTTAGGTGTTTTAGGAAGGCGAGGTGTTAATCATTTTAGGCAAAAATATTCTCTTGAATTTTCTTATCAAAATTTTGAAAATTTTCTTCCTGAAAATTTAGCCAAAGAAATGTTCAACTATTTAAATTTTTTAATAAACAATAAAAATATAACTGATATTTATTTTATTAGATCAAATTTAACACCTACAGGTTTTTTTGTGGAAACTTTAAAAATTTTTCCTTATACCTTAGAGACTTTAGAAGAGCTGATTGAAAAGGTTTTGCCTAAAATGAAAGAGTGGGAAAAATTGAAAATTGTTGAAATAAAAAAGGAATATAAAGAATATATTTTTGAACCTACTATTCAAAAAATTATTAAATTAATTTTAGCTAATGTTTTTTATTTAGTTTTGTATATTCTAATTTTAGAATCCCAAGCTAGTTTAGAATTAACTCGGACGATTACTATGAAAAAGGCAAGCGAAAATTCAAAAGAAATAAAAAATAAGGCTATTTTACAATATAATAAATTAAGACAGCAAAAAATTACAGAAGAATTAATTGATCTTTTAAGAATTTAGTCAATGAAAGGAAAAATCATCCAAATTATAGGAACAGTGGTTGATGTGGAATTTGATATTGATCAAACACCTTTTATCTACGAAGTTTTAATGGTTAATGATCTCTTTTTAGAAGTTGAAGCTATTCTTTCACCAGGAAGAGTAAGATGTTTAGCCTTTGATTCGACTGATGGTTTAAAAAGAGGTTTAGAAGTAGAAAGGACATTTAAAAAATTAACTATTCCAGTAGGTAAAAATTCTTTAGGAAGAGTTTTTAATGTTATGGGTGTTCCGATAGATAATAAAGAGCAAATTGATTGTGAAAAGTGGGAAATTATTAGACCATCGCCAGTATTTAAAAAGCAAAAACCTGAAGTTGAAATTTTTCAAACAGGAATTAAAGTAATTGATCTTTTAACTCCGGTGATTAAAGGAGGTAAGGTAGGATTATTTGGTGGAGCAGGAGTAGGGAAAACTGTTTTATTGATGGAATTGATTCATAATATTGCTTATAAATACCAAGGTTATTCTATTTTTGCTGGCGTAGGTGAAAGAACAAGGGAGGGGAATGAATTAATTATGGAAATGGAAGAAAGTGGAGTTTTGAATAATGTAGCAATGATTTTTGGTCAAATGAATGAAGTACCAGCAGCTCGTTTTCGAACACCCTTTGCTGCCGTGACGATGGCTGAATATTTTCGCGATGTAGAAAAAAGAGATATTCTTCTATTTATTGATAATATTTTCAGATTTGTTCAAGCTGGTTCTGAAGTTTCAGCTCTTTTAGGTAGATCTCCTTCCGCTGTTGGTTATCAACCAACTTTAGCAACAGAAATGGGAATTCTTCAAGAAAGAATTACTTCAACTGAAGATGGCTCAATAACTTCATTTCAAGCTATTTATGTACCAGCGGATGATATTACCGATCCTGCGCCAGCAACTACTTTTGCTCATTTAGATTCAACTATTGTTCTTTCAAGAGAAATAGCGGAAATGGGAATTTATCCAGCTGTTGATCCTCTTCAATCTAATTCTTTAGCTTTAGAAAAAAATATAGTTGGTGAAAGACATTACCGAGTGGCTATTGAAGTTCAAAAAATTTTACAGCGATATCAAGAATTAAAAGATATTATTGCTATTTTAGGTATTGATGAACTTTCGGAAGAAGATAAAATTCTTGTTTATCGAGCAAGAAAAATTCAGAAGTATTTATCTCAACCTTTTTTCGTAGCTGAAAGTTATACTGGTAGAGAAGGGAAATATGTTGAATTAGAAAAAACAATTGAAGAATTTGAAAAATTAATTAGCGGAGAATATGATCATTTTTCTGAGGATGAATTTTATTTAAAAGGAGTAATTAATGAATAAATTTAATTTAAAAATTATCCTTTTAGACGGACAGGAAATTGAAAAAGAAGTTGAGGCTTTGATTTGTAAAACAGATTTAGGAGAGTTGACTATTTTACCCTATCATCAATCTATTATGGCCATTGTTAACCCTGGAGAAATAATTCTTAAAATTGAAGGTCAGAAAGAAAAAATTTATATCAATCATCCCGCCGTTTTAGAATTTTCTAACAATCAAGCCAAATTACTCGCTGTTTTTTAAATATTTTTGTATATTTTTTTGATGTTCTTTAAAAATTTTAGCAAATATTGCTCTCCCTTCTTTATTAGTAATATAGTAAAGATAATCTGTTTTTATTGGTTCAAGAGAAGCCTTAATAGCATTTAATCCTGGATTAGAAATTGGTGTTGGTGGATAACCAAAATTTAAATAAGTATTGTAAAGAGATTTATTGGTTCTTAATTCTTTAGGATTAACTTTCCAATTACAAGGATAAATTTGACAATTAATATAAGCTAAAGTAGCATCAACTTCTAATTTTTTGTTAATTTTTAATCTATTTTCTAAAATACCAGCAATGATTTTCATATCATCAATATACTTTGCTTCTTTTTCTAAAATAGAAGCCAAAATTAGTTTTTCATAAAAATTATTTTCTGGGTATTTTAAAAATTCAGGTAAGGCTTTTTTAATAAAATTTTTTAGAAATTTTTCTATAATTTCTCTTTCTGTTTCTTCATAAAAAAATTCATAAGTGTCAGGCATTAAAAATCCTTCTAATTTTGCCTCAGATGGAAAATATTTTAATAATTCCGATTCAGGAAAATCTTTTAACTTATATTGACTTAAATTGATATTCAATTTATTTTTATTAAGAAGATGATTAATTTCAACTAAAGTTAAACCCTCGGAAAAAGTTATTGTTATTCCTTTACCTCCTCTAATTAAAATTTCACTAACATCTTTTATATTTAAATTTCCTTTAAAATGATAAAAACCAGCTCTAATTTTATTAGCCTTACCTAAAAGAAATAGATATAATCTTAAAAAAAAAGCAGATCTAACTACTCCTTCTTTTTCTAATTTATTGCTTATTTCTCTTATACCAATTTTTGGAGGAAAATATACTTCTTTACCCGGTTCAGGTATATAAAGAGGATAAAAAATTTTAAAAAGAGAATTAGCAATAATAAAAAAAATTATAATAGTTAAAATTAGCCAAGGATAAATTTTGAAAAGTTTATTTAATTTTAATTCTTCAATCATTTTTCTTAATAAAATTTAGAATTTTTTCAATAAAAAAATAATCACTCGCTTCGATGAAAATTCTGTAGATATTATCTTCAGTTTTTGATTGACGAAGATTAATAGCTAAATAATTTTTTTTATCTATTTTTTGATAAAAATAATAATCATCAAATTTCTTTCTTTTGAAGTTATTTATTTTAACATATTTTAAAATTTTCTGGATTATTTTTTTATTTTTAGTTTCAAATCTTCTAAAAGGAAATTCAATTTTGACTAATTTCTCTAAATTAAAATTTTCAGTAAATTGAAAAAATTTCAAAAGAACAAAAATAGGTGCTTCTGTTTTAAATTCTTTAAAAAAATAAAAATGATATGATGGTTCAAGAGCAAAGTCTAAATCGTATTTTTCTTGGGATTTTTTAAAATTAAGATGACCAGTTTTTACTAAATAAAATTTTTTGTCAGGGAAAAAATTTTTAACTTTTTTATGGATAGTAATTGGAATGCCTATTTTTTGGTAATTACTTGATTTTAAAATAATAAGTAAAAAGATCTCGGGGGAAATAATTTTATTCCGATAGCTTATCCATAATCTATCACCATCTAAATCAGAAAAAACCCTATAAGGACTTTTAGGGTTGAATTTTATCTTTCTAAAAATTCGCGGCAATAAATTGAATAAAAAATTATTTACTGATTTATTTTTTGATGAATAATAAAAATTATGATTTTTCCTAAGAACTATTAACTTTTTAAGTTCATTTAAATAATCAAGATATAAATTCTCATCTAATTTTTCAGTAAAGGTTATTTTTTTCTTACTAAATTTTTTATTTACTATTTTTTCTAATTTTTTAGGGCGCCAAATTTCAAAAGGTGGTAAAAAAAATTTAAAACCGTTATATTTTTCTGGTAAGTGAGAGGCAGTAATAATAATTCCAGGATGATTTTCTTTAAGGCAGGAATAATAAAAAAGAGGCGTAGGTAAGATACCTAAATATTTATGATTAAAATTTTCCTTTGAAAGTTGTTCTAAACAAGCATTAACTAAAAATTTCGATGATCTTCTTATATCTTGAGCAATTAAAATTTTCTCTCCTTTTCTTTTTTTTATAAACTTAATAAATTTTCTAATTAAAAATTTGGCTAAATTTTCATTAATTTCATTTGGATATTTTCCCCTAATATCGTAATTCAATTTCATCTTTTTTATATATTATAATGAATTAAAGATGATAAAAAAACTTGTATTTTTCTTTCTAATATTTATAATCGCAATCATTTTTTATCTTTATTCTTTTTACAAAGAAAAATCTTCAATTTTTAATGAAATTCAAATTCCTTTACCTCTCTATCAGCCAGAATGACTTCTAAAGAGAAAAAAAATTTAAAAGAAAAACCTTATCAAGAATTATTAGGTAAAGAAGTTGATTTTTTCTTCGAAGGTAAAATTGAAAGATTTATTATTTATAAAATAACGGTTGATTATTTTATCTTAAGAAAAAAAGATAATAATCGAATTATTGATTTAGAAGTTCCCATTATTGAAGTTTTATCTTTGAATTTTTCAGAATCTGAAGAATACGAGTTTTCAATTGAGGAATGGAAAAATTTTTGGCTTAAATATGGAGGTTATTTCTCTCCAAATTTTAAGATTACAAAAGAAAGATTATCAATTAAAGAAGCCAGAGAAATTTTCAGTCAATTACCATCTCAATTTGAAGCTATTCTTTTCTACTATTTATTACCCAACAGAAGAATTTACTCTATTTTTTCTGATTTGCATATAAGAAATATTATTTTTTATTTAGAATCTTATGTTGATATTAGTTCAATTAAAAATTTCATCTTTTTATACTACTTAATAAAATATAATTTAAACACTTTACAAATTAATAATGATGAGGCTTTTAGGCAAGAAAGAGAAAAAAGTATCAAGAGAAATAAATTTTTTGGTCGGATAGAAGAAATTGAATTAAAAGATGAAAAAGAAAGAGATGATTTTTTATCAAAAACTCCTGATGAAATTATAGATTATTTTAGAAGACTTTTAAATATTAGAAGATATTTTCTAGATGTTCAGCCACAATTTTACGAAAAAATAGCAGAAATTAGAAGAGAACTTGATGAAAGAAATCAACTATCCGGAATATCATCAATTTCTTTTTTTCAAGAAATAATAGATCCTCATCTTTATCCTCAAAATATTTTTGAAAATGATGAATATTTATCAGATTTAAATGATTATTTTATAGTAATTTTTATTAAAAATTATTTACTTCTTGAAAGTCATTTAGAAAAACTTACTTTTCCCATAGAAAATTTTATTTTAAACAAAATTTTATTTAGAGGCACTTTATCAAAATTTTTGAAAATTAAGCCGCAGTTTATAATTCTACCGACAGTTAATCCTGTACCTTCAGCTTACTTTTATAAATACCTTTTATTTTTTACTAAAAAATTATTGATGGTTTCTAATCCTGCACTTGCTCAAAAAATAGTTATTCCCAAATTTATCCTTTTTGATTTTATAGATAGAGCTATTTTTAGAGTTCTTCTATCGATAAAAGATAATTCAAGTTCTGGTTTCCAATTTCTATTTAATTTATTTACAGAACATTCTTTAGAAGAAATTGAAAAAAAGATTGGAGAAGAAGATTTAAATTTAAGTAAAGAAAATAAAATTAAATTGTCAATTATCATAAAGCATATTAAAAGAGTTAAATTAAAATTATCAAAATTTATACAAACTGAAAAAAATAACTCATTGGAATTTTTTATTAATAGTTTATTTTTTTTAGATGACGCTCTAAGTGAGGGATATTCATATTTTTTTTCAATGTTAATTTTATCATTAGCCTTAGTTGATATTTTTAGAAATATAATAGATCCCAATGAAATTTTAAGTTTATTCAAGGAAAGATTTAGTTTTAAATTTAATGAAGATGGTGAAATAGATTTAAAAGAAGTTAGAAGAAACGAAAATTTATTTTTTACTTCTCATAATTTATTCAAAGAATTTATTCCCTTCTTTAAATTTCATAGATTAACAAATGGATCATATTTAACTTCTACTTATTATCCTGGTTTTATATACGAAGAAATGGGAGAATTTTTTAATAAAGAAATAATAGAAAAATTTGTTAGGCTTTCTCAAAGAAAAATTACCATTTTAAAATTGTTAGCTAAAAAATTATCTCCATTTTTAGCTCAAATGATTATTGCTAACCCTGATTTAGTTTAGGAAATAAGATTTTTAATTCCTCTTAACCACTTTTTATACGGTAGAGGAAATCTTTTAGTTAAACTTATAATTTCTTTTTTAATTTTTTGAGGATGTTCCTTGCGGATCAAAATTCTTTCTAAAAAATTAGCAATAATTTTCATTTCTTTTTCTTTCATTCCTCGAGAAGTAATAGCTGGTGTTCCTAATCTTATTCCTGAAGGATTAAATGGTGAAACATCATTAGGAAGGGAATTTCTGTTAGCAATAATATTTGCTTTTTCTAATTTTTTTTCGGCAGTTTTTCCATCTAAATTTAAGGACTTTAAATCAATAACTACTAAGTGATTATCTGTTCCTCTGGTATATAATTTAAAACCTAACTTTTTTAATTCTTGAGCTAAGGCTTGAGAATTTTTTAATATTTGTTTTTGATAAAGAAAAAAACTTTTCTTTGAAGCTTTATCTAAAGCATATCCAATACCAGCAATAGTATGAATATGTGGTCCACCTTGTAAGCCAGGGAAAACTGATTTATCTATTTTTTCCTCTAAATTCTTTGTCATAAAAATAATTGCTCCTCTAGGTCCACGAAGAGTTTTATGAGTAGTAGTCATTACAATATCAGCAAATTTAAAAGGTGAGGGATGAAGTTTAGCAATTATTAAGCCACAAATATGGGAAATGTCAGCTAAATGGTAGGCATTTATTTTTTTAGCAATTTGATAAATTTTTTTAAAGTCAATAAATCTTGGATAAGCAGTCGTGCCAGAAACAATAATTTTAGGTCTATACTTTAAAGCTAATTTTTCTAATTCACTGTAATCTATTCTTTCTGTTTTAGGGTTAATCCCATATTGGATAGAGTAGAAAAGCTTACCGCTATAACTTACTTTATGGCCATGAGTTAAATGACCGCCATGAAAAAGATTTAAACCCATAATTTTTTCTCCTGGTTCAGTTAGGGCTAAATAAATAGCTAAATTAGCTGGTGAGCCAGAATAAGGTTGAACATTAACTGACCATTCTTTAGGATTGAGTTTAAATATTTTTAACGCTCTTTTTTTAGTTAAATTCTCAATTTTATCAATATATAAATTTCCAGGATAATACCTTCTTTTGGGATAGCCTTCAGCATATTTATTCATCAAAGGTGAACCCACAATAAATAAAGTTTCTAAATCCACAAAATTTTCAGAAGGAATAAGATCTAAAGTTTGTTCTTGTCTTTCAATTTCTTTTTCAATAAGCTTCCAAAGAATTCTGTCCATAAAAAGAAAAATTCTTTCTTAAATAATTTTCTGCCTCGATTAATAATTTTTTATTAAAAGTTATTAATTTTAATGCTTCTCGGTATGGTAGCCAGACATATCCTCGATGTTCTTGGGAGAGATTAACCTTTTTGCTCTTAGCTTGGGCTAAAAAAAAGATTACCTCTTTAATAACATATTCTCCTTTATCTTTAAAGTGGTAAGTGATTGTTTTACTAAATTCTTTGATTATTTTTATTTTTAAACCTGTTTCCTCTTTTACTTCTCTTTTGACCGTTTCTAATGGTTTTTCTCTTAATTCAATATGACCCTTAGGAAAGTCCCAATGTCCGTTCAAATAATTTAAAAGCAAATATTCTCTTATTTTATCTTTTTGAAAAAAAACTATTGCTCCTGCTGAAGTCTCTTTTCTCATTTATTAAATATTTTAATTTGAAATTTTTTATTTTTTATCTTTTATATCTTTTTGTCTTACTTAGTAATATTATAAGAAAGTTAAAATTATAATCTTAAGAGGTGAAATATTTTATAATTTAAAAGTATTATTTTTAAATTTTTTCTAATAATGAAAATTCCAACAAAAAATGATCTAAAAAAAATTTCTGATTATCTTTGGCAAATAGATAAAAGTTTTAGAGAAGATATGAGAGTGCCAGCAAGAATCATCGCTTCAGAAAAAATAATTGATGAATTGTTTAAAGATAAAAGTTTATGGCAATTGATTAATTTAACTACTTTGCCTGGAGTTTATAAATTTGCTTTAGTTATGCCCGATGTTCATGAAGGATACGGTTCACCAGTAGGAGGAGTAGTTGCTTTCGATTTAAAAGAAGGAATCGTTTCTCCTGGAATATGTGGTTATGATATTAATTGTGGGGTGAGGTTATTAATTTCTCCATTTTTTTATGAAGAGATTGAAGATAAAATACCCAAATTAACTGAACAAATTTTTAAAGAAGTTCCTTCAGGATTAGGCAGAGGTGGATTTTGGAAATTAAAAAAAGAAGAGATGGATTCAATATTAAATGAAGGTTCTTATTGGCTTTATAAAAATGGTTATGCGGAAAAAGAAGACCTCGAAGCGACAGAAAGTTTAGGAAAACTTGAAGGAGCAGACTCAGATAGGGTATCTAAACAAGCAAAAGATAGAGGAAGAGATCAGTTAGGAACAATTGGATCGGGGAATCATTTTGTTGAAATTCAGAGGGTAGCTGAAGTTTTTGAAGAAGAAAACGCTAAAATTTTAGGATTAGAAAAAAATAAAATTTGTGTTTTAATTCATTGTGGATCAAGAGGATTAGGTCATCAAGTAGCAACTGATTATATTAGAGAGGCTTTAAGATATTTAGAGAAACAAAAAATATATTTAGTGGATAGAGAATTAGCTTATTTTCCTATTTCTCACCAATTAGGCCGAGATTATCTATCAGCGATGAAAGCTAGTGCTAATTTTGCTTTCGCCAATCGTCAATTAATCACTTTTGAAATTAGAAGAGCATTTAAAAAAGTTTTTGGCAAAGATATTATTTTAAAGCAGGTATATGATGTTGCTCATAATATTATTAAAATAGAAAAGTATGATGGGAAAGAATTAATAATTCACCGCAAAGGAGCTACTCGAGCATTTTGGAAGGGGCATAAAGATCTTAGTGGTAAATATAAAGAAATAGGCCAACCAACTTTAATTCCTGGGTCAATGGGAACGTCTAGTTATGTTTTGCTTGGTCAAAAATTAGCGGAAGAAATTTCTTTTGGCTCTGCTCCTCATGGTGCAGGAAGAGTAATGTCGAGAGCAGAAGCTAAGAGAAAAATAAGAGGAAATGAATTAAAAAAAGAATTGGAAAAAAGAGGTATTTCGGTAGCAGCTGGCAGTATGTCTGGTTTAGCCGAAGAAGCTCCTAATGCTTATAAAGATGTTTCTGAAGTTGTTGAAGTTGTTGATCAAATTGGGATTGCTAGAAAAATAGTTAAACTAATTCCCTTGGGTGTGATAAAGGGGTAAGTGATTAAAATTTTAATTTTTAAGGGCTTTTGTTAAATTTTTTAAAAATAAATTAAAAATTATTTATCCACAAATAATAAATAGAGTCTAAATTTTTAAATTAAAATTATTTATAAATAAATTATAAATTACAAATATGATAGAACAATTTCCTTTAGGAGAAAAAGAAAATATTAGAATGAGAATAGAAAATATTGTTGGAAATCTTAATATTATAAGAGAAGCAATAGAATCTTTTTGTGCTGATGAATCATTGGAAGAAGAAAAAAGTGAATACTGCAAATAATTAAGTCAAAATCTTCAAAATATAGACATCAACTAATTACACAAAGAAGATAATATAGAAAATATAAACCAAAGATTAGAAAACTTTGAAAGATTAATAGAAGATCTTAAATCTTAATATAAATCGAGGGTGATAAGTTTATTTACAAAAATTCTTTGGTGAGGTTTATCCAGTATATTATTTTGAAAATTATGGATCAATTATTTTTGATGAAAGAGGAAGAGTAATATTATCGGGTGATTTAGATTTAAGAAAAATAGTCCAGATAAGAGAAATTGTTCTACCTCAAATTATTAGCGAAGTTAGAAGAGATATAAGAGTTCCTACTGATATTACAAAATTTTCTGCCCCAGGTTTAGAAAGAGTGGGAAGATATTTAATTATTGGATCATCAAAAATAAATGTTCCTAAATTAAGAGAAGCAAGTAGTATCGTTATTGAAACAGCCAGAGAATTTGAAGCTCCCTCATTAGAAAGAGTAGGAAATTTAATTTTAAAAGAAGCTAGATCATTAGAGCTTCCTAATTTAAAAATCGTGGAAAATGATATAGTAGCGAACAAAGTAGAGGAAATAGATAGAAAAGACTTAGGGTCATTAGAAGAAGTAGGAGGAGTTATAAGTTTTGAAAATGCCAGAATAGTTAATTTACCCAAACTAAAAAAGGTAGGAGGTAAAAATTTCCTTGTTTTACGATTGTTAAATTTAAGAAGAGCTAGAGAAATAATAATTCCTGAATTAGAGATTGTAGATGGGATATTTAATGCTGATCAGGCTACAGTTATAATAGACGGAAGTTTAAAAGAGATAAATGGTGATTTTCATATTTCTAATGATCTTCAATCATTAGAGATTTTTGAGAAAATAATAGTTAGAGGAAGAATATGGATAAAGTTATATTTAGGATCATTGCAAGATTTTGAAATAAGGAAAAATGAAGCTTTGATAAAAATATTAGAAGATCTTGTAAAAAGAGGAAATATTCAAAATGGATACCAAATAAGCGAAATATTAATAAAGGAAGGATAATAATTATAAAGTTGAATAATAAAAATTTTTTAAATTGTATCAGGGAATTTTTGATAAAAGAATTTTTTAACTATTTCATTAAAGATAAAGAAAATAATTAGCAATAAAAAAGAAAATAGTATTAATTGCCAGTTTAGGTTAGCAAAACCAAAAATTTTATTAAAATAGGGCAAGAAAACTAAGAAAAGAGTAAAAATTAAACCTAAAACTAATGAAATTAATGTTAACTTTGATGGCTTAGAAAAGATAAACCAATCTTTAGTTCTGATAGAAAAACAAACGATTAAACCAGTCATAGTAGTTATAAAGAAAATATAGGTTTGAATTAGACTTATTGATTCATTTTTGACTATTAAATAACCAAAGATATTAATAATAGCAGCTATAAGGCCAAGCAACAAAAGCAAAGTGACTAAATTTTTATTAGATATTTTAATAGGTTTCTTAATCTCATTTATTTTAACATTATCATCAGCAAAAGCTATTATTGGAATATCGGTAATAAAATTAGTTAATAAAACCTGAATAGAGGTTAAAGGAGGAAAATTTAAAATTGAACTTAAAAAAGCAATTGCTCCCAAATTTCCAAAATTCCCGCTCATTGTATGCTTAATATATTTTCCAATATTTTCTAAAACTTTTCTTCCTTCATAAATTCCATCAATAATCTTTTTTAAATCTTTTTCTTTTAAAATAACATCTGCTTCCTGCTTAACAACATCTGTCGCATTATCAACAGCAATAGCTACATTAGCCATTTTTAAACCAACAGCATCATTTATTCCTTCACCTAAGAAAGCAACAAATTTTTCCTTTTGTAGAACTTGAATTATTTTTAATTTATCTTCGGGTAATACACGAGCAAAAATTTTTGTTTCATTTACAATTTTCTTTAATTCTTCTCCCTCTAAATTTTTTATTTCTTCTCCTAGAATAACCATTTCATTTTCTTTAATAAGTCCTAATTTTAAACCAACGTTTTTAGCTACTTGAGGAGAATCACCCGTTAAAATCTTTATTTCTAAGTTTAAATCTTTAGCTAATTTTATTGCTTCGTAAGTTGTTTCTTTTAAGGGATCACTAAAAGAAATTATGCCTAAAATTTGATTATTAACAGCTAGAGCTAAGGTTCGAAAACCCTTTTTATCTTCTTCATTAAAAATATGAAGCCAATAATTTTTAATTTTCTTAATTTCCTCAATATTTTCTCTAGAAATATTTTCTTCACAACAAATTTTAATTATTCTTTCTGGAGCACCCTTAATAATTTCAATTCTTTTATTATTATCATTTATAAATATTTGACTAATTCTTTTATCAGGGTCAAAATTAATTTCTTCAATAAGATTTGTATTTTGGAACCATTCGGATAATTTTTGTTCTAATAAAGATTTTGAAATAAGATTTTTTTTTAACTTGTTTTCGTTTTGAAAAATTAAATTTTCTTTAACATCACTATAAAAAATAGCTTCTTCATAAGGACTAATTTCTTTAGTAAAATAATATTCACTTAAAAAATATTTGATAAATTTTTCTTTATCTTCCGAGATAATTTTTTCTAATTTTAATTTATTAGTAGTAATTGTACCTGTTTTATCAGTACATAAAACTTCAACCGCTCCTAAATCTTCAATAGCTGATAATCTTTTAATTACTAATCCTTTTTTTGCTAATCTTAATCCGGTTAATGTTAAAGTTAAAGTGGTCATTGCTGGTAAGAATTCAGGAACAATGGCTACCGCTAAGACAATAGCAAAAATAAGTAATTCTTCAAAACTTGTATAATTTTGTTTAAATAAATTTACTAAAATCACCAATAAGATAACTAAAATTCCTACTAAACTCATATTTTGAGTAAACTTATTTAACATTTTTTGATAGGCAGTTTCTTTCTTAATCTCTAATGTTTGTTTAGCGATTGAGCCAAAGTAAGTTTTTTTCCCCGTAGCAAAAACTATACCTTCCATTTCTCCTTTAATCAATGTTGTTCCCATAAGAGCAATATTTTCAGGAACGGGATAATCATTTTTTTTACCTTCATTATTGTTGAATTCTACTTTTTTAATAACTGGTTCACTTTCACCAGTGATAATTGATTCATCTACTAAAACATTTTTAGCTAAAATTATTCTAATATCTGCTGGAATTAAATGACCAGTTGTTACTTTTATATAATCTCCAGGAACTAAATATTCTGCTTCAATTTTCACCCACCTATTTTCTCTCTTTACCCATGCATAATTTTTAAAATACGAAAGCAATTCTTGACTTAACTTATTCATTCGGTAATCTTGAATAACAGCAACAAGAGCGGAAATAAAAAGAAAGAAAAAAATTAAAATAGATTCTATTTCGATTCCTTTGATGATTATTGAAAGTATTCCGGCAAAGAAAAGAAAAAGATTAAAGAAGTTTAAAGAATTATTTTTGATTATTTCTAACAGATTTATTTTAAAAGAAGAGATTTTATTTAAACCATAAATATTTATTCTCTTTTGATACTCTTTACTACTTAAACCATCTTTTGATGTTTTTAATTCGCTAATAATTTCATCTATTCC
This sequence comes from Patescibacteria group bacterium, assembly GCA_025060085.1. Taxonomy (GTDB): domain Bacteria; phylum Patescibacteriota; class Minisyncoccia; order UBA6257; family HR35; genus JANXCM01. Next base: position 275 of record JANXCM010000003.1, on the reverse strand, counting down.
TTGGCTAGCAAATTCAAATAAATTATTCATAATATAATTGTATAATAAAATCTATGATAATAGACGGGAAAAAATTAGCTGAGGAGATTTTAGATGATTTAAAAAAAAGAAGGGAGAAATATGATGATTTAAAAATTGCTGCTTTTTTAATTGGAAAAGAGGAAGAAAAAATAAGTTTTTTGAAGATCAAAAAAAAATTTGCTGAAGAGCTAAAGATAGAATTTAGAATTTATGAAATAGATCAAAACCTATCCAGAAAAAAAATTAGAAAATAT
>JANXCM010000039.1 GCA_025060085.1 Patescibacteria group bacterium | reverse complement strand
ATTGAATGGGAGTAAGTTTTTTTTAATCTTCTTATCAATTTTTTCTCAAAGTTTACTTGCACAGAATTTGAAAGATTTTGAAAATAAGGAAATTAAAAGAGATTTAGAAAAAATTTTAAAGTGTCAAGTTATTTTAGAAAATGATGCTGTTTTAGGCGGTTTAGGTGAAGCTTATTTTGGCTCAGGGAAAAATTTATTCACTTTCTGTTATTTAACTTTTGGTACTGGTATTGGCGGAGTGAAGATATTTAAAGGCAGGGTAGCTGAAAATATCTTTGGTTTTGAACCAGGCCACTCTTATCTAATTTTTAAAAATAACTTTTTAGAAGTTGAAAAAATATTAGGTGGGAAAAATATTGAGCGAAAATTTAAAAATAAAACTGAGATTATCAAAGATAAAAATTTTTGGAATAAGTATTATGATATCTTATCTATATTTTTAGTTAATGTAGCTATATTTTGGTCAGTAGATAAAATAATTATTGGCGGTGGTTTAATAAATATTTTTGATTTCAGAAAATTAAATTATTTTGTTAATCAAAAATTTCCTCTTCCAATAAAAATTAAAATAATAAAAAGCAGATTAAAAGATAAAAGAGCTTTGTATGGGGGATTAGCTTATTGTACTAAACGTGTTAAATTTTAATATTATTATTTTGTTATTTTGATATATTAAACCTAGGGAGTTGGGGGATAACTACAATTTTATTTTTATCCCCATAAATAATTTTTATTTAACAATAATTATTAAATACAATATTATTTTCATCATTGTCATTTAAAATATTTTTCCATCAAAAATGTTTAAACTTTACTTACTTCCTACGCCTATTGGTAATTTAAAAGATATTACCTTAAGGACAATTGAAATTTTGAGAGAATTGAATTTTTTGTTTTGTGAAGATATTAAGAGAGCAAAAATACTTCTTAATCATTACCAAATCGAAGAAAAAAAGCTAATTCTTTACAATAGCTATAATGAAAAGAAGAAAATCCCTAAAATTTTGGATATTTTAAAAAAAGAAAATATCGGATTATTGGTTAGTGCTGGTATGCCAGCTATTTCTGATCCTGGATATAAATTAATTAAAGAGTGTTTAAAACACAATATCGAAATTGAAGTTTTACCTGGACCTTCAGCTTTTTTAACTTCATTAATTGGATCAGGTTTGCCGCCAGATAGATTTATATTTTTAGGATTTTTACCAAAGAAAGGATTGAAAAGTTTTATCAATAATTATTTTAAAGATGGCCTAACAATTATTTTTTATGAATCGCCTTATCGACTTATTAAAACTCTTAAATTAATTTCTGAAACTTTTCCATCAGTTTATGTAGTAATTGCAAGAGAAATTTCAAAGATTTATGAAGAATATTTAAGAGGTGATATTAAAGAAATAATTAAAAATTTAGAAGGCAAAAAAATTAAAGGTGAGATTACAGTTATTTTGAGAATTAATTTTAAATATCAATAAAAATGTTAGAAAGATTGTTTTTTACTAGAAGTAATGAGGGAACAAATCCTATTAAAATTTTTAGGAATTAAACTTTGAGATCCAATCAAGAAACCATCAAGAGGCAAATCTAAGTAATTTTCAATATTTTCTTTAAAAACCGAACCTCCATAGATTATTTTACTTTGAATATTTTTTTCTCTTAAAAAATTTATAAAATAATAAACTATTTCTCGAGGAACTGAACCTTGTCCATAAGTGCTAATTGCCCAGGTAGGTTCATAAGCGATTATTATTCTGTTTTTATTTTTTATCAAATTCACTTCTTTAAAAAGCAAATTTAATTGTTTTGACCATTCATTTTTTAATTGACTTAAATTTTTTATTCTTTTTTCTTCTCCTAAACAAACGACTGTAATCAAATTGATTTCGAGAGCAGAAATTATTTTTTTATTAGCCATTTCTAAATTTTCTCCCATCTTTCTTCTTTCCGAGTGATTAATAATCACAAATCTCGCCCCTATATTTTTAATCATTTTTGCTGAAATTTCACCAGTGTAAGCACCTTTTTCTTCAAAATGAATATTTTGAGCGCCGAAAATTATTTTTTTAAATTTGTTTTTTAAAGATAATAAAAAAATATTAGGAGGAGTAATCCAAACTTTAACATTTTTGAATATTTGATAATTGTTTATTAACTTTTCAGCATCACTGAATTTTAAAGGATTCATTTTCCAATTAGCGATAACGATTTTCATTTTTAATTTTTATGAAAATAATTTTTTTAAGAGAAGTTTAAGATCGACGCAAAAATAAAAAAAGCAGTTTCTGCTCGAAGGTTACTTTTAGTTAAACTTACTAATTGATAATTATTATCTCTTAAAAATTGATATTCTTTTTCTGATAATCCTCCCTCAGGTCCGATAAAGAAAGAAACATTTTTGGGAAAATTTATTTCCGTGATATTTTGACCATTTCTATCAAGAATGTAAGTTTTTGGGGGAAGATCAAAAAAATCTAGTGGTCTTTCAATTTTTGGTAAGTAATTCCAATCAGCTATTTCTAAGCCTTTTAAAATTATTTTCTCCCATCTTTCTGAAATTTTATCAATTGTCCAACTACATCTTTCACTTTTAACCGGAATAATTTTTTTAATTCCTAATTCAAAAGTCTTACTTAAAATTAATTCAAAATTTTCTTTTCTTATAAAGCTTAGATACAGATTAATATTTTTTAGTGGCAGAAGATTTCTTTTAATTTTTTCTCTGAATTGGAAAATAAGCTTATTTTTATTTTTCTCTTTTAATAAATATTTAGCTTCAAAAAGATCTGATCCTACAAAAAATAATTCCTCATTTATTTTTAAACGATAAACATTATTGATTCGATCAATTATTTCTGGATCTTCAATTTTTAAAATTTCTTTATCTTTTAAATTTTGATTAATAAATATTTTTCTTTTCATCGACAAATAGTTAAGGCCATAATATTTTTACAACCAGATTCCTTTAACTTTTGAGCTAATTCAAATAAGGTAGTACCAGTGGTAATGATATCATCAACAATAATTAAATTTTTAGGAGGAGAAGAAATTACTTGAAAACAATTTTGAATATTTTCTTTTCTTTGTTGATAATTTAAATGAGATTGAAATTCTGTTTCTCTAATTTTTTTAATTTTTTCAAAAATAGGAAGGTTTAAAATACGACTAATTTCTTGGGCTAAAATTTTAGCTTGATTGAAACCTCTTTCTTTTTCTATTTTAACTGTAGTAGGAACATAAGTTAGATAAAAATTTTTTAAATTTATAATTTTTATTTCTGTGCTTATTAATCTACCTAACCAGATAAAAATTTCTTTATAACTATTAAATTTACCCTCTTTAATCAATTTAGCTATCAGTGGTTGTTCGTAATCACTAAAAGTAATTAATGTTTTTATAATATTAGCACAACAAACCTCAGTTATTTTTTCACTTATTGGTTTTCTTCTTTGACATTTAGGACAGAAAATTTTTAAACCAAAATTTATTTCTTTTAAGCAATTTTGACAAAGATAACTTTGCTCATTTAAAAAACTTAAGCATCGATAACAATAATAAGGAAAGATAATTTCTGTTGAGATAGTGTATAATTTTTTAATAATGTTTAATATATTTAAATCTAAAAAAGTTTTAGGCATTGATTTGGGTTCGCGTGATATTAAAATTGTTGAAGTGGAAAAATATAAGAATTCATTTATATTAAATAATTATATAATAATTGAGTTAGAAGGCGGAGAAAAAATTTCTTCCTTATTAGAAACTTCTCAAATTTATGAAGAACATTTAGCTAAAATTATAGAAAACGGCCTAAAAGAATTTAAACCTAGAGAAGTTGTTTACAGTGTACCTTCTCTGTATTATTTTTATACTAATTTTTCTTTACCTTATATTCCTGTTAATGCTCTTAAAAATGCGGTTAATTTTGAATACCGAAAATATTTACCTGTCAGTTACGAAAAATTTCAAATTGAATGGCGAAATGTTAAATATTCTCCTTTTAATTTAGAAGGCCAAGATAAGTGGTTTATT
>JANXCM010000038.1 GCA_025060085.1 Patescibacteria group bacterium | reverse complement strand
AGATTAAGAAATATTTTTTTTAAAGAAAAAATTACGTTAGAAATATATAAATTACCTCCTATTTCTCTTAATTCTGGGGCATTAATATTATCACTGGTAAAACTAAAAATAATTAAATCTCCTCCTACTCTTTCTAATTGTGGAGCATAAAATTGAGACTTTTTTAATAATCAATAACCTTTTCACGAGAAATAATTCGAGATGAAAGATCTAAATTCCCATTTACTATTTTTAAATTTTCTGCTTTAAATGTTTTAACATTTGGAATAATTAAATCTCCTCCTACTCTTTCTAATCCCGGAGCAGTAAATGATACTTCCTTATATTCATATTTTTGAAATTTTTGAACAGTTCCTTCAAAATCTTCTTCAACTTCTACGATAATTTCAATTTCCAAATCTCCTTCAATCTCTTTAATAATTTTAGGCAAGTTTATTTCATCATTAATAACATAATCAATAAACAAATCCCCTTTTATTATTACTTTTCCATCTCTTTCATCGATATATATTAAAGATTTATCTATCCTAATTGATTCTAATAATCTTTCTACACATCTTCTATATTCTTTCAATATATTTTTGTTTTTCTTCTTCACTAATATTAGAAAGATCAGAATAAAATTGTTCTAATATTTCCTCGGCTAATTGAAGATTACCTTTATTTAAACTATCTTTAACTATTTTTAGTTTTTCTTCTAATGGATTTTCATCTGGTTTAGGTATTTCTCTTTTCATTATTTAAATATTTATTATTTAATGATTTAATTATTTTTAAATTTCATCTGATTTATTAACTATAATCTAAATTTTAAAAATAACATTTAATTATACTGTAATAAATAAAATAAAATTATAAAATAAATTTATATAATTATAAATTTTTATATATATTTGTAAATATCTTCTTCAAAGTATAGAAATCAATCAAATAATTTTAGAAAAATAAAAAATAAACTTGTCTAAAATTCATTTTTCAAAAAATTTAATTTATTAAAATAAACTATTAATTTTTATAATTTTTTATTTTTGTAATATAATGTTTATAATATTAAACTATTGTACAATGTTACTATTTTATAATGGGAATTAAGAAAATTTTAACAAATATTCATTTATTATTTTTCATCATTACCTATTTCTTAATTTTCTCTAATCTTTCCCCTTGCCTCACCCTTATCTAATGAACCAGTAAAGTATATGTGGGTAACAAATGGTTCAGTAAATGCTATTGTTGAAGATAAGGCTAATAAAAGAGTATATATTGGAGGTTATTTTACTCAAGTAGGACCATATACAGGAGGAGGATTAAGATTGAATGCTACTAATGGTAATATGCTTGAACCATTAAATAATATCAAAAATTTCAGAGTCAATGGATATGTTTATACTGCTGTCAGAAATAATTCAGGAGGATTCTATATAGGAGGACTTTTTAATAGAATTGGCACAACAACTATATATAATATTGCTCATATCTTACCAGATGGAACAGTTAATCCTAATTTTAATCCTAATGCTAATGATGCTGTCTATTCTCTTGCTCTCTCTCCAGATGGTTCAACATTATATGTCGGAGGAGATTTTACTTCTATTGGAGGATAATATAGAAATTACTTTGCTGTCTTCTCTTCTCCTCATATTTCTTCTTCTCTTCTAACTCTTAATTATGGTAATATTAATGTAGGAAATAGTCTTGATCAAACTATTACTATTACTAATACAGGCTTATTAGATTTAACTATTTCTTCAACTACTCTACCTTCTTCTCTTTTTTCTATTATCAATAATACTTGTACAGGTAATACTTTAACTCCTTATGCTACTTGTACTTTTACTGTTAGATTTTCGCCTATTTCTGCTGGTTCATTTTCTTCCTCTTTTAATATCTATGCTAATGATCCAGATAATCCTACAACAACTATTACTTTATTAGGTAATGGGGTTTTTTCTTCTCAATCTCCTTCTTCAGGAAGTGGTGGCGTATTTAAAGATGTATTTAAAGATATATTATTACCTAGTTATTCTTATAATTTTTCTGAAAAATTAAATGGAAATTTCTTTGTTAAGATTAAAAATAATGTTAATTTATATAATAAAAAAAGAATAAAAATATTACTTATCTTAATTCTATCTTACCTCTTGCTCATCTTATTTTAAATGGAGGTAATGCTACTTGGTTTCAAATCTCAAATAGTCCTAAATTTGAAGAAAAATATTCTTCTCCTATTTATCCTTATCCTCCTCGTCATCCTAATCTATTAAAATGGAATATTTGTCAAGGAAAAGAAGTAAAAATAAATAAAAAAAATACTTGTATTATTGTTAATAATTCACAAAAAAAGAAAGAAAGATTAATATTATTAATACTTCTACTTTATCTTTAACTATTTATGGAGCTAATTATTATTATTTTCAATTAGCTAATCATCCTCAATTTCTTAAAAAATATTCTTCTAATTTAATTAAACATCATTTTAATCATAATAAGAAAATTATTAATAATTATCAATGGAATATCTGTAAAGGAAAAGAAAAAAATTGTTTAATAAATAATAATAAAATATATCCTATCTATCTTAAATTATTAGACAAAAATAAGAAAAAAAAAGTAAAATAATTAAGATAGAGGTGAGGTATAAGAGGTAGGAAAAATATTAGAAAATATGTTATAATTGTTTAATAAAAATAATTTTTAATAATATTTCATAAGATATTTAAAAGATATGTTTTCCTTTAATAAATTTACTGTTAAGGCTCAAGAAGCTTTGCAAAAAGCTCAAGATTTGACTTTAAAGTATCATCATTCGGAAATTAAAGGCTTGCATATTCTTCACTCTCTTCTTACTCAAGAGGAGACAATTATTAATGATATTTTTAACGAAATAAAAGTGGATAAAAATTATCTTATTCAAATTATTGAAGAAGAATTAAATCGCTTGCCTAAAATTTTTTCTGTAACCAATATTGGTCAAATTTATCTTGCTCAAGAAACATTCCAAATTTTAGATCAAGCTTCTTTAATTGCCAGGAAATTTAATGATGAGTTTATTTCCGTTGAGCATATTTTCTTAGCTTTAGCTGAAATAAGGTCAGTAGCTCGATATGTTTTGGAAAGATTTGGCTTAACTGCTGATAGAATTTCAAAAATTTTAATTCAATTAAGAAAAGGTCAAAAAATAACTGATGAAAGTCCAGAAACTAAATACCGAGCATTAGAAAAATATAGTGTTAATTTAACTGATCTAGCTAAACAAAAAAAACTAGATCCTATTATTGGTAGAGAAAAAGAAATTAAAAGAATTATTGAAATTTTGTCGAGAAGAATTAAAAACAATCCTATTTTGATTGGTGAGCCAGGAGTAGGTAAGACAGCTATCGTTGAAGGATTAGCTCAAAAAATTATCAATAATGAAGTCCCCTATTCTCTGGCTGGCAAAGAAATAATTTCTTTAGATTTAGGGGCATTGATTGCGGGAGCAAAATACAGAGGTGAATTCGAAGATCGACTAAAATCAATTTTAAGAGAGATAAAATCTAATCCAGGAAGATTTATTATTTTCATTGACGAAGCTCACACTTTAGTTGGTGCTGGAGCAGCAGAAGGAGCAATTGATGCTTCTAATTTATTGAAGCCATCCTTAGCTAAGGGTGAGATTCAAGTAATTGGTGCAACAACTCTTCGAGACTACAAATTATATTTTGAAAAAGATCCAGCTTTGGTAAGAAGATTTCAACCAGTTTTAGTAGAAGAGCCAAAAAGAGATGATGCTATCGCTATTTTAAGAGGATTAAAAGAAAAATATGAAATTCATCATGGTATTAGAATTACAGACAATGCTATTGTTTCTGCTGTTGATTTATCAATGAGATATATTACTGATAGATTTTTACCTGATAAAGCAATTGATTTAATTGACGAAGCGTCTGCGAGTTTAAGATTAGAAGCGGAAAGTATGCCCAATGAATTGGAAAATATTAAAAAGGAAATTAGAAAATTAGAAATAGAAAGAGAAGCCTTACTCAAAGAAGAAGATTCTCAAACTAAAATTAAAAATATTGATACTAAACTAAAAAAATTAAAGAAAATTGAAGAAAAATTGGAAAGCGAATGGAATCAT
>JANXCM010000037.1 GCA_025060085.1 Patescibacteria group bacterium | reverse complement strand
AACCTTTTGTCTTTCCTTTATGTAAATATATATCAAAACACTGGCAGATAAGGGTTTTACAAACTTACCTTCATTATAAGATATTTCAATCTGTTCAATTCCTTTTTCCTTTCTCTCATCTTTTAAAATTTTTTTAAAATAGAAACTAGGAGGTGAAACTATATGTTTTTGTCCAAGATAAGTGACTTAACCATCCGATTTTTTCGGATGGTGGGGAAGTTCATATGTGTTGGATTGGATTGTTTGTCCACCTTGCCTGAATGGGCATGGTGGATTGTTATGTTTTATTTCCCTGCCATTTTTATGGCGGGAGTTTATTATTTCATTATGGGGCCTAATTTTTTAAGTGTAATGTTGTTATTTTTAGTTCTTATTGTTGCCTCTATTAAGATTATACTAATAATTGCGTTCGTTGTTGATTTGATTGTGGAATTGATTATTAAGTTTCTTAGAAGACTATTTTAATTAGGCCCCTCTTTTTTTGCCAGCGTAGCTCAGTGGTAGAGCAGGCGCCTTGTAAGCGTCAGGTCGTGGGTTCAAATCCCACCGCTGGCTCAAAGCTCAAAAATTAACTATCTTGGAAATCTTTCTCCTAAAGTTGAGAAAATACCTACTCGATTAATGATTGTTTCGGGAACCTCAATTCCTGAACCATATAAAATTGAAAATCTGATTATTATTACCCGAGCTAAATGGCGAATAAAATCTTCTTGATTAATATTTGGTGGAAGATATTCAAAAAACCTATTTTCTTTTTCTTTATCAGAAGGATCAAATAGATAATCTTCCCATCTTTGATGAAAATCATCTTCGATAAATTTAATTTCTGTTTTTTCTGTTTCCCAATAAGATATTGGTGAAGTTTTATCAATACCTAGTATTTCATCAATTAAACTATGAAAGCCTATTTGTAGTTGGTAAGAAGAACGAATTAATTTATATAATTTTTCTACCTCTTTTCTACTTTTTTGAAAAGAAAATTCAGGACTGAGAATTGATTTTAGTAAATTTTCTAATTTGGATCTGTATTTATCTTGAAACACTTTTCTTAATTCATTTTGAAGACGAAGAATATTATTAATTGTTCGATAATCTTTGAAGTCTTCAATTTTAATTTTTATTTCAGTTCTACTTTGAGGATCTTCAATCTCTATTTCTGAAATTCCCAATTCTTTTAAGGTTGAGAGAGTTAAATTGCCAATATCACCATCAACAGTTAATAAATCTTCTTGATCATCTAGAATTTTCATAATATTAACCATTGATTGAATCCAAGCAGAAGGAGGAGAAGTTTCTCTAGTACTATAACAACAAAGAGCATATAATTCATCTAATTTTAAATAACCGCTCTCAACTATTTTTTTTCTTTCTTCTAAATCTTTTTCTTTATCAAAAAATTTATCTCCTTCTTGAGAAAGATGCTCTAGCATCTTAATTGCCCTCGAAATATCATTTTTTTTCAATATTTCTCTTCCTTTTTTCCTTAAAAATTCAAAAAAGAGAATAACAAAAATAAAATTTGCTGTTGGGTCAGTGATATAATCTGTTATTGAAATTTCCCTTCCATTATGAATATTTTTTAAAAAATCGTTAATTTGATTTTCAATATCTTCGGTAATTTCTTTTTTAAATTCCTCAAATGTTTCTTCAGTTATTTGTCCTAATCCTTTTGATGCTCCTATTCCGAATACTTCTAAAATTTTTTCTGGCTGACTTAATAAATATTGTTCAGTTAAAATTAGTCGATAAGCATTTTCAATTATTTCTTCAGGATTTTTTTTAGGATATAAAGATTTTATTAGGATTTTTAATTTTTTCTTTTTTTCTTTATCTCGAAAAATTTCCCATAAACCTTCCAAATGTCTTTTTTCTGCTAAATTTCTTATTATTATATATAAAATTCCTGATCCTCCTATTAAAGTTAAAAATAAGATTAAAAATCTTCTTCTTGATATTTTTTCTGAAATAAATTGTTGTACTTGTTCAAAATTTTTTTCAAGGTGAGTTAAAAAATATATAAAAGTTTTTGAACTTCTATCAATTAATTGAGAAACTGAATTAATAAAATTTTTTAAAAATTCTTTAATTTCTTCACTTTTCGCTCTTTCAATAATTCTTTTAATAATTTTATCTGCTACTTCTTGTCCTTTTTCGGCTATATTCTTAACTCCTTCAATTAAATTTTGGCCTAATTTTTTAAAAAATTCTCTTCTTAATAATTTATCTCCGTTATTTACCATTTATTTTTAATATAAAATAAATTTTATACTATTTAAATTATAAACTAAATTATTTAAAATTTACATTAAATAAGATATTAAAAAATAAACTGAAATAAAAACCAATAAAAATAGAAACTTAGAAGATTTAAGAAGATTATAATTGAAATTTTCATCTATAAAATATCAGTAAAAATTAAAATTATTATTAATAATGAAAACAGGAATAGCTACTTTTTCTTTAGATACTGGAAGATGTCCTCAATGGTTATTTAGAAGAATGAAAAAATTAGCTGGTATTATGAGCGAATTAATAATTGAAGAGTTTGGAGCGGATGAATTATTAAAAAGATTGGCTGATCCTATTTGGTTTCAGTCTTTTGGTTGTGCTTTAGCTTTTGATTGGAATAGTAGTGGTTTAACAATCACTACCACCGCTGCTTTAAAAGAAGCTTTAAGAGAAAAAGATTTGGGAATTTATGTTTGTGGTGGGAAGGGAAAAACTTCACGAAAAACACCAAATGAAATTTTTCATTTAGGAGAAAAATTAAACATAGATTCTGATAAGTATATAAAAATTTCAAAAATAACAGCCAAAGTCGATAATTCTTTAATACAAGATGGTTTTAATCTTTATCACCATAGTTTTATTTTGACTAATAAAGGAAATTGGGTGGTGATTCAACAAGGAATGAATATAGAAAAAGGACTAGCCCGTCGATATCATTGGTGTAATTTAAAGATTAATGATATTGAAAATTTTAAATTTGATGAAGAACCTCATAGCGGAATTATCTCTGATATGTTTATTAATAGAGTATTAAATTTGACTGATAAAGAAAGTCAGGAAAATAAAAAGGGAATAATAAAAATTTTAAATGAAGAAAATAATCTTAATAATGAAATTTACTCTATTTTTTGTTATGCCAATTCAAATAGTTTTCAAAAGAGATTTCTTTTGCCCGATGTTGAATTTCATTATCATCCGGTTATCGAAGAAAAATTTGATAGAAAAAGATTAATAGAATCAATTTCGAAAGCAAAATTTTTTCAACCGAAAACAATAGAAGATTTGTTGATGATTAATGGCGTTGGACCGAAAACAATTAGGGCTCTATCTTTAATTTCAGAAATAATCTATAGGGTCAAGCCTTCTTATCAAGATCCTGCTCGCTATACTTTTGCTCATGGTGGTAAAGATGGAATTCCCTTTCCAGTTGATCGTAAAACTTATGATGAAGTGATTAATTTTTATCAGAAAGCAATTAAAATTAGTAAACAGCAAAAATTTTTAATTTAAGATGTTAGAAAAAATATTAATTTTTATCAAGGAAAATTTATTTGATTATTATGAAATTTTTAAAAATTTGATAGTTAAAAATTATGAAAGAATCGTAGAAATAATTATCTTTTTACTTTTTTTGATTGCTGTTTATTTTTTGATTAAATTTCTAATTTCTAAAATTATTAAATTAGCTATCAAAATTAGAATTGGTAATCATGATGAAGCTCATAAGGAAAGAATTGAAACTTTATTTTCTGTTTTGCGATCAATTTTAAAGATAATTTTCTTTTTCATTCTAATTTTATTTATTTTGAAAACTTTTGAGATTAAACTTATTCCTATCATCACTGGAGCAGGTGTTTTAGGAGCAGCATTTGTTTTTAGTTTTCAGAGTATGATTCAAGATATTATCCGAGGTTGGATTTTAATTTTTGAAGATCAAGCTCGAAAGGGTGAATGGGTTAATATTAATAATACTTTTACTGGAAAGGTAATTGAATTTAATTTACGTTATATGGTTTTACAAGATAGAGAAAGAAATTATATTTTTTTACCTAATAGTCAAATAAATTTTATTACTAATCTAAGTCGCTCTGATAAAAAATTTTTCATTGGAATAAGGTTTAATAAAGATATAGATTTGAATAAAAAATTAGAAGAAATTGCAAAGTTCATTGAAAATAATAAAGCTAA
>JANXCM010000036.1 GCA_025060085.1 Patescibacteria group bacterium | reverse complement strand
CCCATTCCTCTTCCGACCGAAATAAAAAAATATACTGTTAATCGTGCACCTTTTATTTATAAAGATTCCCGAGAACAGTTTGAACTGAGAATTCATAAAAGATTAATTGATATTCTTAATCCTAATCAAAGAATTGTTGAATTATTTTCTTATTTGGACTTGCCAGCAGGTGTTGAGGTTGAATTAAAAATGGTTTGAATTATTTTTCTTAAATTTAATATTTATAAAATTAAAAAATTTATTAATCTATATCAAATTAGAGATTTATAATCAAAAAAGATTATTTAGTTTTTATAATGGTTAAATTTTTATTAGCTAAAAAATTGGGAATGATAACATATTTTGTGGAAAACAAGGCTTTACCAGCAACTATTCTTTTAGGAATGAGATGTACGATAAAGAATATTTTAACTAAGGAAAAAAATAATTACTTTGCTTGTTTGCTAGAATGTTTTGATGAAAAAGGCAAAAAATATATGAAGGAGTTTAGAATTCCAGAAGAGCTGGTTTCTGCTTATAAAATTGGTGATTCAATTACTATTGATATATTTGAAAAAAATGATAAAGTTAATATAACGGGTATTTCAAAAGGAAAGGGGTTTCAAGGGGTAGTAAAAAGATGGGGATTTAGAGATGCTCCGAGAACTCATGGTCAGACAACGAAATATCGTCACCCAGGATCGATAGGTCCGACAACTCCTCAAAGAGTGAGAAAGGGTTTAAAAATGGCGGGGAGAATGGGAAACAAAAGAAGATTAATTAAAAATCTAACTATTTTAGATATGGATAAAGAAAAAAGTTTATTAGTAGTTAAAGGGAGCGTTCCTGGTAATCGAGGAGGGTTGTTAGAAATAAGAAGTAATAACTTAACAAGAAAAGGGAAAAAATTAATTAATTAATAAAAATGAAATTAAAAGTTTTTAATCAACAAGCAGAGATTATCGATGAACTTGAATTTGATGGATTTTTTGATAAATTAGAAATTAATCATGCTCTTATTCATCAAGTAATGAGATGGCAAATTTTGAATACTTATCATCCTTGGGCTCATACTAAAACAAGAGGAGAAGTAAGAGGAGGAGGAAGAAAGCCTTGGCGACAAAAAGGAACAGGGAGAGCGCGCCATGGGTCAATTAGATCTCCCTTATGGCGAGGAGGAGGAGTTGTTTTTGGTCCGAGAAAAGAAAAAAAAAGAAAAATTAAAATTAACAAAAAAATGAGAAGAAAAGCAATTTTAATGGTGTTGAAGGAAAAAATAAATCAAGATAGAATAAGAGTTTTAAATTCATTAACTCCGCCTGATTACAAAACAAAATTTATGAATCAAATACTAATCAGATTTTTAGAAAAAAGAAAAACGGATAAAAAAAGAGAAAGTGCTTTAGTAGTTTTTTCTAATAGTAATAAAAATCTTATACGTTCTGTTAGAAATTTACCCTATGCTAATGCTATTGAGGCAAGAAATTTGAATATTCTTTCTCTTCTTAATCATAAGTATATTTTTATTGAACCTGAAGGATTAGAAATAATTAAAAAAACATTTTTGAAATAAAATGCCCTTAAAATGGTTTAAAAAAAGAAAAAAAGAAGAGAAAGAATTAGATACTGAAAAAGAAATAAAAGAATTTCAAAATGAAGTTAAAAAAAGGGGAATAGAAGAAAAGAGTTCTTTTTCAAATATTTTTTTGAAAAAAAATTTTGAAATTTTACCTATTATTAGTGAAAAAACTAGAAGTTTGATTAATAGAGAAAACGTATATGTTTTTAAAATTAAACCAGTTACAATCAATAGAACAGAAATAAAAAAAGCTATTGAAAATTTATTTAAGGTTAATGTAGAATCAATTAGGACAGCTATTTATAAAAAAAGAATAAGAGGGAGAACTAGAATACCTTCAGTAAGGAATAAATTTAAAAAAGTTTTTGTTAAATTAAAAGAAGGTGAAAAAATAGATATTTTTGAATAAAACAAAATCTTTTTAATTTGATTTTTAAGTATTTAATAATTATAAGATAAATTTAGTATTTAGTTCTAATACAAAAAGTTAGAGCTTCATCATCACCACTACAATCTCCTAAACAAATATGTTTTAAAACTCGACCTATATTAGCATTACCGAAACACTCTGGTGGATTATTATATTTGGCCACTTGATTATTGGTATTAGGGAAATATTCTATAAAAGATGTTCCAGGAGGTTGTGTGCCTACTTTATAAATACCTACTCCCCCTAAGCAAGTATTAGAACCTCTTGTTTCTTCACAAGAATAAATAGCAATTATATCGCTGATATTAGCGTAAATACGAGAGAGAATAAATCTGTTTTCAAAAGGAAGGGAATTTTGACTACCAACATCAAAAATTATCTCTCCACTATAAGGTATTAACAATATTCTGGAATAAGTATTACTTTGACCAGGAGTATTGATCCTAATAGCAGTGATATTTGTTGTTGAATTATAATTTAGAATTCTAAATATATTTTTATTAATTTCTGCTAAAAATCCACCATTACTTGGTTTAGGTTTAAATTCCAAAATTGGTCTTCCTAAACTACCATTAACTCCCGAAAGATAACCATAAACATCATTTACATAATTTGACAATCCTAATATTAATTCTCTTTCATAACCCGGAGTAGAAGTAGGATTATAGTAAAATTTAAATCCACGATTATCTGTCTTTAATAAAGTTATTCTATTTTGAGCAAAAGAAATAGTTTGAATAAAAAATATTAAGATGAAAGATATTATTAAAATTTTTCTTATATTCATTTTTAATATGAGGTTCTAAGACAAATAGTTAAACCTGCTTCTTGATTACTATATTCTCCCATTAATAATCCTTCATAAATAACCTTACCCGTAAAGGGAGCACCAAAACAAAAATTTGGATTATTACCTTGACCTAAACAAGTTTGACCTATTCGCCATTGATTATCTTCACAAGTATAAATATCTATTAGATTTTCAATATTTCCATATATTTTAGCATATTTAACTTCTGAAGGAGATGGATTGGGATTAGGGTAATAATAAAAATTAAAATTACCTTGTAAGGGCAAGTTAATTGATCCTGGATTGAAATCCATTACCACAATTCTTCCTGAACTTTGATCTTGAGAATAAATTATACCTCTACCATAAAAAGATTTTATAGTTAATTTATGTTTATTTATTTCATTATTAGTGTTTGTAGAATAAAAATAAATAGTAGGAATATCTCGACTATCTTTTGAAATTTCAAAGTTATAATTGCCATAAGGAGAATTATATCTAAAAACCATTCCTCTGTTTTGAGAATTCAATAGTGTATAAGCAAAATTTTGAGCATAAATATTTACCTTATCGAAAATTAAAATAAAATTTATCGTTATTAAAAGAATGATAAATAATTTCGTTTTTAACATTTTTTATTGAATTTTATCTAAAACACAAATAGTTAAAGCTGAATCGTCTCCTCTAGTACAATCTCCAGTACAAATTTCTTGCAAGACTCTACCTTGATTATTACCAAAGCAATTTGATGGATTTATATAAATTCTCGCACCCCTATCGTAATAATTAGTAGAAGAAGCACCAGGAGGAGGTTGACTTCCTAATCTATCAGAATAATAACCGTATTTGCCTAGGCAAGTATAACGAGGATTTTGATAAAGCCAACTATTTGGGCTACAACTATAAATAGCGATAGCTGATTCTAAATTGGTATAAATTTTTGCTAATCTTTCCATTCCCTCTCGAGCTGTATCATTAAAAATAAATATAGTTGAAGAATTAAATGGTCGTAGATTTATCATTGTATATCTTTCTCCTCCATAATTATTAGGGGTTATACTATATAAATAAGAACCACCATAATGTGAAGGACGAATAATAAATTTAGAAGAAATTGTTGAATTATTTAAGCCAACTTCTGCTCTTGTATAACCAAAATTTAAAAAAGAGGAAAAGTCATCGCTAGATAGTTTAAATTCTAATCCTATTAGTTGATTAGTAATAAATTTAAAACCATAGTTATCTGTTTTGAATAAAGTAAATTTACTTTGAGATTGACTAAAACTTAAATTAGAAAAAATAAATAATGAAAATATTAAACAAACTATAATATAAAATTTATTTCTATTCATTCTTAAATTAAATATTACATTTTAATTATGTCATATTAATTATTATTTTTAAAAAATTTTAAAATTATTTATTAAAAATTAAACTAAAATAAAAAATATA
>JANXCM010000035.1 GCA_025060085.1 Patescibacteria group bacterium | reverse complement strand
AAGAAAAATCAAAAATACTTTTGAAGTTATTTACATCATTTTCATCTATAAAATTGTAGGAATAAACTTCAGTAAAATTATTTTGAATTAAAAAATCTCTGATTTTGTTTTTAAAAATTAAGAATTGATTTTCTTGAGGATAATTGAATTGTTGAGGATAGGAAGGATTTAATTTTTCGTAACCGATTATTCTAATTATTTCTTCTATCAAATCAACATCATAGTTTAAATCTTTTCTTTCTTCGGGAGTTTTAATAGTAATTTTTTCTTTATCTTTTTTGATAATCTTACAACCAATTTTTCTCAAAATTTTTAAAATTAAATCTAAATTTATTTTTTGGCCATAATAATTTTCAACCTTAGTTACACTTAAGACAATTTCTTTTTCTTTTTTCTTATCACTATAATAAGAAAATATTTTTTTTTCAACCCTACCTTTTAATTCTTTTTCAATTAAATAAGATAAATAATTCAAAGCTATTAAAGAAATCTTAGGTATAGTACCTCTTTCAAAACGATAACTTGCTTCAGTGATTAATTTTAATCTCCGAGAAGTTTTATAAATACTAAAATTATCAAAACCAGCAGATTCAATAAAAATATTTTTTGTTTTTAAATCAACTTCAGCGAATTTACTACCTTGAATACCCCCCAAGGCTAATATTTTTTTTCCATCAGCGATAACAACATCAGTATTATCTAAAATAAATTCTTTGTTTTTAAGCGAAAGAAATTTTTCTCCATTTTTAGCCTGACGAATAATAATTTTGTTATTGTAAATTTTATCTAAATCAAATATATGTAAAGGCGCACCTATTTTGATCATTACATAATTACTTAAATCAACTAAAAAATTTATTGAGTTCAACCCATAAAATTTAAGAAAATCTTTTAACCATTGAGGAGATCTTTTATTTTCAATATCAAAAATTACTCTGCTAAAATAATATTTACATTTTTCAGTCTTTATTTCAATATTAAATTTTTCTTTGACAGATTGAGTTTTAATTTTAAATTTAACATCCTTAAAATTAAGATTATTGATAATCGATATTTCCTTAGCTATTCCACGAATATTACCAGCATCAGCAAATCGATTAGGGAGAATGTCAACTTCCAAAAAATTTTTATTTAAAGTAGCTTCAAATGATTTTTTATTTAATTCTTGAACAATCTTTAGCCAATTTAGTTTTGTTGAAAATAAAAATTCTTCAATATCTTTTAATCTAAACTTCATTTTTAAAAACTAAAATTGATTAATAAATCTAAGATCAGTGGAATGAAAAAGACGAACATCAGGAATATCATACTTTAACATTATCAATCTTTCTAAACCTAAACCAAAAGCATAACCAAAATATTTTTCACTATTAATACTTGCTTGTCTTAGTACAAACGGATGAATCATTCCTGCACCAGCTACCTCCAAATAGCCCGATTTTTTACAAAGTTGACATCCTTTTGATTGACAAAGAAAACAATTAATATCTACTTCCAGACTAGGTTCAGTAAAAGGAAAGTAAGAAGTTCTAAAAAAAATATCTATCTTTTTATTAAAATATTTTTCAAAAAATATCTTAAAAATAGATTTTAATTCAACTAAATTACTTTTCTCACCAACAGAAACACCTTCAATTTGATGAAATTGCATTTCATGTCTTTGATCAGTAGCTTCATGACGATAGACTTTTCCTATTATTGTAAATTTAATTGGCACTCCATATTTTCTTAAAAATTCAACTTGATGAGCTGAAGTGTGAGTTCTTAAAAGATAATTTTTTTTATTTAACCAAAATGTATCCCATAAATCTCGTGAAGGATGATTAGGAGGAATATTTAAAGAATCAAAATTTTCTTCTTCTGTCACTATTTCTCTACCTTCTTCAATATTAAAACCCAAAGTAAAAAAAATTTTTTTAATTTCTTCAATTTCTTGAGTTAAAATATGCTTAATTCCTCTATCTTTCCTTATCCCAGGATGACTTAAATCAAAAATAATTTTTTGAGGAGAAGTAAGTATTTCTTTTTTTTCTAAATATAATTTATTAATTTCTTCTTTAACAAAATTAAAGTATTTACCTATTTCTTTTCTTTCTTCCAAACTAAGATTTCTAAAACTATCTGAAATTTGAGCTAATAAACCATTTCTACCTAAGAATTTAATTCTAAAATTTTCCAGCTCTTCTAAATTTTTTATCTGAAAATAAATTTGCTGGGCTTCTCTTAAAATATTACTTAATTGTTCTTTCATTTTTTTTATTTACAATTTGGAAAATATTTTTAAATATAAATTAAACTAAAACATAAAATGTAATTACAATAAATAATTATTCAATTTATTTAAATATTAAATATTAAATATTAAATATTATAAACCTAATGCTTCTTCAAGTGTTTCAGGATCAATAAATTCGATTTCTCCTCCTGTCGGTATTCCTTTTTTTAATTTTCTTACCTTCAAATTAAATTTAGAAATAATTTTCTCAACTATTTTCTTTGTTAGTTCTGCTTCTCGAGTAAATGGTAAAGAAATAATAACTTCTTTAATTTTATTATCATTAGCCAATCTTTCTTCAATTTTTTTTAATCTCTCTTTAATAATTTCTTTATTTTCAAAGGGTAAAATTAATCCACCCAAAACGAAATATAAACCTTTATATTTTTTTAAGTTTTCAATAGTTATTAAATCTGTTTCTCGAGCTACAATACATAATTGAGAAAAATTTCTCTTATTATCAGAACAAATATTACATAATTTATCTTCAATAGTCGGAAAAAAACATTTTTCACAAAAATTAAGTTGACTAATTAATATCTGAAAAAAATTTAAAAATTTATTTTGAAATTTTTTATCTTGCTTAATAAACCAAAAAAATAATCGCCATGCTTGACGTGGTCCAATTTCTGGGAAAGAATCGAAAATTTCTATTATTTTTTTAAATAAAGGATTAATCATAAGAAAAATAAAATTTTATTTATGATAATCATAAAAAAAATTATTACACTAAAAATAACAGAAATTAAAACTAATGAGCCAGACATATCTTTAATTATTTTAATTTTAGAGTGATATTCTTGGGTAATGATATTTGAAATTTCTTCAATGATTGTATTTAATACTTCTGAAAAAAGAACAAAAATAATGGATAAAATTATAAAAATCCATTCTAAGTAAGAAATTTTAATTAAAAAACAAAAAATGAGGACTAATAAACCAATTAGAATTTGCCATTTAAAATGTTTATGGGTGTAGAAAATATGTTTTAAACCTTGAAAAGCACAATTAAAGCTTTGAAGAATATTTTTATTTTTCATATAATTATTTTAATGTAAAATTTATAATTAAGTTTTTTTAAAAAAAATTTAATGCCCGGGTGGCGGAATTGGCAGACGCGTTGGGCTTAAAACCCAATGGCCTTAATAGGCCGTGTGGGTTCGACTCCCACCCCGGGCAAAAATAAGATTTTAATTTGTCTTTATTAAAGAATTGTAAGAGTTTTTTACGAGCTAAATTAAACTAAACCAAATTTTATAAATTTAAATAATAATTTAAGATATTTAAACTAATATATTAAAATTAAAATTTATAATATAATAATAATTGTTTATCTAATATATAATTTTTATATAAAGTTATTTTGAGATATTGAAAGAGTATTTAGTATTTATAAATTTTTTTTAAAAATAGATATTATAATTTTATTAAATTCCAGGGGTGGCAGAGTGGTCAATTGCACCTGGCTGTAAACCAGGCGCCCTTCGTGGCTGCGCAGGTTCGAATCCTGCCCCCTGGAAATTAAAACTTCGCCAGGGTAGCTCAGTGGTTAGAGCACCGCTCTGGTAATGCGGAGGTCGCGGGTTCAAATCCCGTCCCTGGCTATAAGCTATAAAGAGGAGGGGTGGCAGAATGGTTAATGCAAGGTCCTGCTAAGACCTGTCCGTGTAAAAAGCGGACGTGTGGGTTCGAATCCCACCCCCTCCGTCAATTAAGATAAATCATACTTTTCTCGACATAAAGATTAATCTTAAAATTATCCCTTAGCTCTTTTTATTTTTTATATTTTTAAAGCAAATAATATTATTTGTTTTAAAAAATAAAAATATTTTTAGATAAACTCAAAAAATTTAAAAGATAAGATATAAATTTTATAATAAATTTTTTATGATGATAATTAGTATTTAAAATGAACCACCAAAACCTAAGTCTAAGTCCAAATATTGAACAGCAAAAATCAAAAGAATAAAGAATTAAAAAATGGCATGAAATGTTAGCAACAGTTGAAGAAATTACTGATAAATTAGGTCAAAGAGTTGATGAAAGAATTAAAGAAACTGTAGCAATCCTTTTAATTTATGGCTTTAATACAATTGGTTCTTGTGAAGGACATGTAACTGAAGAAGGTAAACATAGAAGAGGCTTGCCTTATCCTTGGGTTGATATTTGTGAACCAGAACCTGAGGGATGGAAAATAGTAAAGGGAAAAGAAAAGGAAAAATTAAAAGAAGAATGGAGAAGAAAAAATTTTAAAAAAAGAGAAAAATTGATTAAACTTCTTGAAGAATTTTATCAAAAAAGAAGAACATCATATGAGTATGAAGTAATTTTAATTGTTTCAAATATTGGCCCAATCGGTGCTTTCAGACTTCAAAGCTTAAATGCAGAATCAACAGAAATGCTTCCAGGGGACGAACAAAGAAAAAAATTATCACGCTATCAAAAAGAAATAAAAGATTTTACTGAATTTTTATTAAATAAATATCTAA
>JANXCM010000034.1 GCA_025060085.1 Patescibacteria group bacterium | reverse complement strand
TAAAATTAACCATCCCAAATAGATAATTAAAATTATTTGAAAAAAGATTAACGGCTTTAAAAAATTATTAAGCATTTAGGAAAAATTTAATTGAATATTTATCATCTTTTTTCTCAACAGTGGCTAAATAAGAATAAAATTCATTAATTTTATTTTTGTTAACATAATAATTAATAAGTTTATAAAATTTTCTTTTTTTAACGACAGTGTAATTAAAAACAGGATGAAAGTTATCTTTTTTATTTAGAGATTTTACTTCGAAAAAATAGAAACGATTATTTTTCCGAGCAATAATATCAATCTCGCCATATCTTTTAAGCCACCAGTTTTTTTTGATTATTTCAAAACCTTTGGAAATTAAATATTGACAAACAAAATTTTCTGCTCTTTTTCCTAAATTCATTTTATTTAAAAAAATTTCGATACCATCTTTCCCACCAAGGAACTGCATTGATATATTCATTTAGAAATTGTCTTAAGTTTGATCTGATTTCTTCTATGGGTAAATATTTTTCCAAAGGTAGAGATAAACCAAAATGTAAAGGTTGTTTTGATAAAAAATAAAGCCAATACCTTTCACCATTAGAAAAAATTTCAAAACCGTCAAACTCTTCCCATCGATAAAAATTGTGATTTATTTTTATTCCTGATGAATCGAGAATGATATCTAGCTCAATATTTTGATAAAAAAAGGGGTGAAAAAAGAAGATTAAAGCAATTAAAGCTAAAATTAGAAATAAAAAATCTTTTATAATTATAGAGTAAGTAATAGAAATAAAAATAATTATGCCCCAAAAAATATGCCAAAAAATATCTCCATAAGGATCATCATTATGAGAAAGGGTTAACCAGCGAAATTTAAAATTAGGTTTATGAAGTTCAGTGGTCATTATTAAGATAAGTTATTTTTAAAAGACATCTAAGATTATAAAATGATTTATCCCTTTAAAAAAATAGAAAAAAAGTGGCAAAAAATTTGGCAAAAAAATAATTTTAAAACTTGGCAAGGTAAAGATTTTGTAGGAAAGAAAATTTATATTTTAGATATGTTCCCTTATCCATCAGGAGAAGGTTTACATGTTGGTCATGTAGAAAATTTCGTTGCTTCAGATATTTTAGCTCGTTATTATCGAATGAAGGGATTTAATGTTTTACATCCAATGGGTTGGGATGCTTTTGGTTTACCAGCTGAAAATTACGCTATTAAAAAGAAAAAAAATCCTATGAGTTTTGTTCCTCAAAATATAAAGAGATATAAAGAACAAATTAAAAATTTAGGATTAAGTTATGATTGGGAAAGAGAAATAAATACTACAGAGGCTTATTATTATTATTGGACCCAATGGATATTTTTAAGAATGTATCATAGTGGTTTAGTCTATGAAAAAGAAGCACCAATTAATTTTTGTCCTTCATGTAAAACTGGTTTAGCTAATGAGGAGGTGCTTGATGGAAATTGTGAAAGATGTGGTCAGAAAACAGAAATTAAAAAGTTAAAGCAATGGCATTTAAGAATTACTGCTTATGCTGATCGACTTTTAGAAGATTTAGATACTTTGGATTGGCCAGAAAATATAAAGGAAATGCAAAGAAATTGGATCGGCCGAAGCGAAGGCTATGAGATTGATTTTAAAATAAAGGATTCCGAAGAGGTTTTAAAAGTTTTTACCACACGACTTGACACTATTTTCGGTGTTACTTTCTTAGTAATTTCTCCTGCTCATCCATTTGCTTTAAATATTGCGAAAGAAGATTATTATTTAAATGTAGAAGAATATATAAACAATTATTTTCAAAATAGAAATTTAAAAAATTTTGATCAAGAAATAACGGGCGTTTTTACTGGTTCTTATGCTAGTCATCCTATTACTGGTGAAAGTTTACCTATCTGGGTAAGCAATTATGTCGTTGAAGATTATGCTACTAGTTGCGTGATGGGTGTACCAGCTCATAATAATTTTGATTACAAATTTGCCAAAAAATTTATATTAAAAATTCATCAAGTTATTAGTCCTTCTTTAGAAAATAGTCAAGTTGAACTACCTTATGAAGAGAAGGGTTATTTAATAAACTCTTTCGATTTTGATCATTTAGATTCTAAGTCAGCTGAGGAAAAAATTTATGAGTATCTAAAAAAAGAAAATTTAATTAAAAAAACCGTTTACTATCGCCTTAGAGATTGGATATTTTCTCGTCAAAGATATTGGGGAGAACCTATTCCTTTAATTAGATGCTCTAATTGTGGTATTATTCCTGTATCTGAAAAGGATTTACCAGTTACTCTTCCCAAAGTTAAGAATTATCAACCTACTGGTACAGGAGAATCACCGCTTAAAAATATTCTTTGGTGGGTAAAAATAAAGTGTCCTCAATGTCAGAAATGGGCAGAGAGAGAAACCCAAACGATGCCTCAATGGGCTGGTTCTTGTTGGTATTATCTTGCTTATGTTCTCAAGATTTACAAAAAGAAGAAAAACAAAAAAATTCCCTTAATAAAATGGGATAAAAATAAAATTGCCTATTGGTTACCGGTAGATATTTATATTGGTGGAGCAGAACATGCTGTTTTACATCTTTTATATGCTCGCTTTTGGCATAAATTTTTATTTGATCAAAAATTAGTTTCAACAAAAGAACCATTTCAAAAATTAATTAATCAAGGAATTATTCTTGGCCCTGATGGTGAGAAAATGTCAAAATCAAGAGGAAATGTTGTTAATCCCGATGATTTAATAAAAAAATACGGTGCTGATAGTTTAAGGATATATGAAATGTTTATGGGTTCTTTATCCGAGGTTAAAAAATGGGATTCATCAGCTATTATGGGACCATTCAGATTTTTAAATCGTGTTTGGTTAATAAGCAAAAGGGTTAAAAAAACAAGAATCAGAAAAGATAATTTTGAAGTTTTAAAAACTATTAATCGGTTAATCAAAAAAGTTACGAATGATATTGAAAATTTGAAATACAATACCGCGATAAGCGCAATGATGGAGTTTTTAAATTTTATTTCCGATAAATCTATATCAAAAATAACTTGGTTAAAATTTATTAAGCTTCTATATCCCTTTGCTCCACATTTATGTCAAGAAATTTGGAGCTCTTTTGGTTATAAAAGTTTTCTTGATAAAGAAAAATGGCCTAGTGTTGATGAAAGATATTTGGAAGAAGAGAAAATATTTTTAATTGTTCAAATTAATGGTAAAAAAAGAGATGAATTAGAAGCAAATAAAGAAATTGAATTTGAAAAACTAAAGGAGATTATATTAAATAGGCCCAAAGTGAAAAAATATTTAGATAAGAAAAAAATAAAGAAGATTATCTTTATTAAAAATAAATTAATTAATTTTGTTTTAGATTAAAAACCAATAGCACTTCCATATTCTGTTATTGTTCCTACTGTAGGGATAGGTATAGGAAAAGGGAAAGAAGGAATAAGACAAAAACCTCCAGGAATATATTTTCCCAACATTTTTACTCCAGGGAAAGGAGGATAGATAAAATATTGATATCTATTAGTGCCATAAGGAACGAAATATAAACCAGGAGGATTAGCCAGAGGAATAGTAGGTTGGACACCTATCATTACTCCTCCATTGAGACAATAAATAGGAGGAGTAATTACTCGAGGAGTTCCATAAGGTAAACCAAAAGCTAGAGTTGTATAAGGAAAGAGTAATAAAGAAGTAAATATCAATGTCAATATTATTTTCTCCATATTATTTTATTTTTATGCGGTTGGGAGGGATCGAACCTCCGACCTGGTGTTTATAAGACACCCGCTCTACCACGGAGCTACAACCGCTTTCTATTCTAATTCTATTCTTTTCACCGTTCCACTTCTTAATTTAGGAATTCTGATTATCAAAACACCATCTTTTAAATTCGCTCTGATATTATCTGTGTCAACATCTCTAGGAAGAATAATAGTTTTTGAAAATGGTCCCCAATAACATTCTCGATAAAGATAATCAGTAATTTTAGGATTTTCCGGAGGCAATCTTTTCCCTCTAATAATTAACATATCTCCATGAATTAAGATTTCAATATCATTCATCGTTACTCCTGAAATAGGTGAAACAATAACTAATTCGTTATCTTTTTGATAGACATCAACTGTAAGTTGACCTTCTTCACTTTCTTCAAGATTAATGGGATGAGAATGTTCTAATTCGTCCATCTAATTCTTTTAATATTTTAAATTCTTTCAGGGTTATTAAAAAGACAGACCATAAAATAGGAATAATGTAAATGGCTAAATATTCTTTAATTATAAATACATTATAGATAAAATGCAAAAGAGAAGCCATTAAAAAACTAAATAATAAAGGAAACAACCTTCTTGTTTTAAGAGTAATACTTAAACCAAAACCGATTAATACTGAGGATAAAAGATGAAGAAAATTAGCCCCTAAGAATCTTAAAAAAGAAAGAATCAAAATTAAACCATAAGGATTATCTGTTGAATTGTTTAAAAATACATTACACTTGAGAGATAAATTTTCAATAAAAGCAAAACCTAGGCCAGCAATTCCTAAATAGATCATTGAATCAATTAAGAAATGAAAATTTTTAGTAGGCATTATAAAAATAAAAATTAAAAAAAATTTAAAAAATTCTTCTATAAAGGCACTAAAGAGAAAGTAATTTAGAGAATCAATAGGATAAAATAATGATAATTTAAACTCACTAAAATAACTTAAAATAGCTGCTATTATTCCTAAAAAAAAAGCAGTTAATATAGAAAAAAATGGTTCTTTGTGAGTATCTTCGGAAATTAAAAATTTA
>JANXCM010000033.1 GCA_025060085.1 Patescibacteria group bacterium | reverse complement strand
ACAATTTTTTTAGCTTCTTGGCGAGAATAATTTTTTAATTCACCGGTAAAGCAAAATACTAAGCCTCTTAAGGGAGAAGAAACAAATTCTTTTATTTCTGATGAAACTATTTTTACACCTTGATCAGTTAATTTTTGTAAAAATTCTTTATTTTTTTTATTTTGAAACCATTCATAAATAGCTTGACCAATTTTAGGTCCAAAACCAAAAATTGATTGATAATTAAGTTTGCTTATTTTGTTAGCTATTTCCCAAATTTCTATTGGTCGTTCAATTTCTTTTTTAGCTTTTTCTTTCAAAAAATTAGATAATATTTTGGCATTTTCTTCGCCAATATGAGGAATACTTAAAGAATAAATTAATCTAGGAAGATTAATATTTTTTTTTAATTCAATACTTCTTAATAAATTTCTTTCGGAGATAATATCAAAACCAGGAAGTTGCTTTAAATCACCTGATTTTAATAAAAAAATATCAGCTGCGTCTTTAATAAGATTATTATCGATTAATTTATCAATTATTTTAGGGCCTAAACCCTCAATATCAAAAGCTCCTTTAGAAACAAAATGATAAATTTTCTCTTTTTGTAAAGCATAACAATTGTGATTCGAGCATTTATAATAAGCTCCTTCTTTAATTATTTCACTTTCACAGATAGGACATTTTTGAGGAAAGACAAATTTTTTTTCTTTACCTGTTCTTAAATCCTTTATTACTCCAACAATTTGAGGAATAACATCTCCTGCTCGACCAACAATTACCGTATCACCAATTTTAATATCTAATTTTTTCATTTCATCTTCATTATGTAAAGAAGCCCGAGAAATAGTAACTCCACCAATTTCTACTGGTTTTAATATAGCGACAGGAGTTAAAATTCCTGTTCGGCCAACTTGGACAATGATATCTTCTACAATAGTAGTTGCCTGTTTAGGAGAAAATTTAAAAGCAATAGCGCCTCGAGGAGCTTTTCCTACTACACCTAATTTATCAAAAATTTTATTTTCATTTATTTGAACAACAACACCATCAATTTCAAAACTTAATTCTTCTCTTTTTTCTTCCCATTCTTTTTTAAATTCAAAAACTTCCTCTAAATTTTTACATTTTTTTGTGTAAGGATTGACTTTAAAACCTAAGCATTTCAAAATTAAATGTTCTTCTTCATGAGTTTCTTGACCTAAATTTGTTACCAAATCATAAGCAAATGAATCTAATTTTCTTTTAGCTGTTACTTTGGGATCTAATTGTCTTAAAGAACCTGAAGCAGCATTTCGTGGGTTGGCAAATGTCTGTTCATTATTTTTTATTCTTTCTTCATTTAAATTTAAAAAATCTTTTTTATGGATAAAAACTTCTCCTCTTATTTCAATTTTTTTTGGATATCCATTTCTAAAGTTATTGATTATTTTTTCTCTTAAGTTGAATTTTTTAAGGTTATCAATAATTTCATCTAAAGGTAAAAGACTAAGAGGAATTGCCTCAATAGTTTTAATGTTTTGAGTAACATCTTCTCCTAGATAACCATCGCCACGGGTACTGCCAATTTTTAAAATTCCTTCTTCATAAACTAATTTAATCGCCAAACCATCAATTTTTAATTCAACAAAATATTCAAATTCTAAATTTTTTTCTAATAATTTTTTAATTCTTCCCAAGAAAAAGCATCATTAAAAGAAAGCATAGGGATTTCGTGTCTTACTTTATTAAATTCTTTTAAAGGAGCACCACCAATTCTTTGAGTAGGAGAATCAGAAGTAATAAATTGAGGAAATTTTTGTTCTAATTCAAACAATTCTTGTTTAAGTGAATCTTCGATTTCTATTGGCACTAATTCTTTATTCAAAACATGCCGACTATATCTATATTTATTGATTAATGATTTTAATTTTTCTATTCTTTCTTTAATTTCGTCCAAATTATATTTTTCGCTGTTCATATTGTATTTATCATTACCAACAGCGAGAAGCATCGTATAAACTAAGATTTGCTAATTTTCCCTTATAATTACCCTGAGAGGTTATTACAATTTTAGTAAGCTCTAAGGTGTAATCACCAAGATTAATATTAATATTTATGTTTGTAGTAGCTGTTTTGATATTTAAATAACCGTCAGACCATTGATTTTCTCCGTTTTGATTTTTATATTGACAATATTTTACTGTTCTATTTAAGATATTAGAAGCTATTTCAATGCCGCAAACCGAATTTCTTGAATTTTCACCATAAATTTCACATTCACCACCTCTTCGTGATGTAGTATTTATTAATAAATCAAAACCAGCTGTTCTAATAGTAAAATATTCAATCTCTAAACCTGTGTTAGCAATTTCAGTAGCTTGATAATAATAGGTAGTTTCTTTTACTTCCTTTAAAAGATTAGCTATCGGATTTAAAGAAAGATAAATTAAACCTAAGGTAATAATTAATGAAAAAATAGTAATAATTAAAACTTGACCTTTAAAAAGTTGCATTTTAAATTTTTAATTATATTTTATTTATTTAATCACTAAAACAACTTCGGCTACTAAGAAATGAATTGAAGGGTTGAACTGTCATCTGGATATTTATAGGTGATTTTAAATCTGGCTTAAGAATATTATAAGCCTTGATACTTAAAGTAATAGATTTAAAAGAAGTGATGAAATAGAATATATTATTACGAATATCTCGAGCAGGTAGAGTAGTGGTTATTATACCTACAAGATGAACATTAAAATTTTCTATATTAACTAAATTTGGATCAGTTAAAGTAGAAGTTGAATTATTTTTGACTAATGTTAAATAACCAATATTATCGGAAGTTGTAGAAAATAGAATAGTAGTAGTTTGACAGTTTTGAATATTAATAAAACTTACACTATTAGAGGAGGTAGTAAATAATTCTCCTCTTTTCATTTCCACATATAATTTGTCTAAAGTCATTTTAAGATTTTGAAGAGCCTGAAGTTTATTTTGAGTTAAAAAATGAGAATTAATAAGAACAAAATAAGAATTAAATATTGTTCCTAAATAAATTAAAAAAATAAAAAGAGCAATAGCAATTTCTTCGACAGTAAATGATTTATTTGATATTTTTTTAAACATTACGGTTGGACTTTAGAAAAATTAAAAATAATTCCTTCTAATTTAATTGAATATTCATTCCATTTAACTTCACTTATTACTTTAACACTTGTAGCGCTTTCAATCGGTACGTTTTGATATAAATCTGCAGTAGTTATAGTAACTATTCTTTTAAATTTTGTAGGAGTAGCGTTTGAAATATTACTAGTAAAAAAATTGCTATTATTTAAATAAAGAATAGAATTAGGATCGTCAAAATTATTGCAGGTAGAGGTAGAAAAATCATAGTTGATACAGAGAAAACTATTTGATTGATTATCTACCAATTCACTTAACCATGTACTTGTAGTATATTCTGGACAGTAAGGATAAATTATAGAAGAATCCGTAGTAGAAACAATATTTCGACAATAGTTTATTCCCCAACGATAATTTCTAATAGCTCTTACTAACTCTAAACCTTCTTGGGCTAAAAAATTGGCGACAATTCTATCACTGGCGGATTGTAAATTTCTAATATAGGAAAAAATTAAATTATAAAAGCCAATAAAGGTAATTAAAAAAACAACTAAAACTAATAAGACTTCAGGTATAGATAATCCTTTATTTTGAGTGTATTTTTCCTGACTTATAAATGGTGGTAGTTGCTCTTTCATTACCTCTTATAAAGAGAATTTTTAAATAATCATTAAAGTTTAATTGATAACTCCTAGTTCCTGTAGAATAGTAAACAATAGGTTCACCATATGGGTAAATAAACATAATAGAAGCAGTACTGAAATCGATTTCATATGTATCTGTAGCTAATCTAATATTTTCTACTAATTCTAAATTTATTTTTAAAGCTTCATTTATTGAATTAGTGAAATTTCCCATTTCTGATAAAAATAATTGAGGTTGATTAAGTGAAAAATTAAAATTCTCTGGCGAACTGGAAGCAATCTCTGAACAGTCAATAACACTTGAAGTAGAAATAGTGGCGTAAGCAATTTGATAGTAGTTTTTTTCTCTTTGGGAAATTAAAATTCCTGAAGCACAAAGAGTAGAAGTAGAACCATTTAAATTAAATTCTCCACCATCTATTGATTTATTAAGAACAGTTTTCAGGTCTTGATTAAATAAGAATACATTTTCTTGAAATTTTCTAAAAATTTTTCCCCAATTTCCTAAAGCTAAAGTTGCTCCGATAATAACTGTTGTGACTAATAAAACAATAGTTGATTCAAAAACAGTAAAAGCTTTCAATGAATATTTTTTCATAATTTAAATTATAACATAATAATTTTCAAATAACTTCTTATTAATATATTCTTCTTTTTTATTTGAAATTTTTAGTATAATTAAAACAAAATAATTTTATTATAAAACAATAAAACAATGATTTATGTATTAATTGGAAGTGATAACTATTTTATTAAAGAAAAAATCAGTGAATTAACTCAAGATAATTACCAAATTGTTTCTCTTAAAAAAGATAAAGATTATCTCATTCAAATTGAAAAAATAATCAATCAAACTTTATTCGCTAATCCCCCTTTTGTTGTTTTAATTGATTTAGATAAAATTAAAATTAGTGATGAGATAATAAATAAATTTAGAAGAGGTAATTTTATTTTAATTTTTAAGACAAAACCTCAACTTTTAGTTAAAAAATTAAAAAATTCTCAAATTACTTATCAAGAAATATCGATAAAAAATTTAAATTTTAAGAATGAATTAAGTTTTAAATTATTTTTACAAGAATATCTTAAGAGAAAAAAAATTGATTTACCAGAGAAAATTATTACTTCCCTCGCTAAAATTTTTTTAGTTAATCCCTATCTGCTTATTAACGAATTAAAAAAAATAGAAAAAATAAAATTCAATAATCCTCAAGAAATTTTAATTTTGATAAAATGGCCAAATGAATCTATGATTTTTCACCTTATTGATGATTTAATTGAGGGAAAATATTCAGACTTTATTTTAAGGTTAAAAAGAGAAGTTAACTTAGGTACTCCTC
>JANXCM010000032.1 GCA_025060085.1 Patescibacteria group bacterium | reverse complement strand
TTTTACTTTTAATTTCATATGTTGAAAAATTTAATCTAAAAATTTTAGAAAGCAAAGTAAAACATTCAATCATTACTTTAGGCCAATTAATTGAACCAGCTTCTAAAAGAGAAGAAGCTGGTAATCTAGGTAGTTGTTTTGTATACCATCTAGCTAAAAACAAATTAACTTCATTTATTAATGAATTTAATTCAGAATATCCCACAAAAGCTATCTCATATGGTAAAAAATAAAATACTCTATATTCAGGAAATATAATATCTTCGCTAGAAGTGATTATTCCATTAGATAAACCTTTTTCCAAAAATTCCATAATTAAATCTCTAATACCTAAAGAACTAGTAGTTTTATCAATTATATCTTTTTGTTTAATAAGTCTAATCTCTGGTTGTAAAAATGCTTTTAATATATCTGCGCAAATTTCGGAACCAATTTTTGCTCTGTTAAAACGAATTTCATCAAAATACTGAGCGTGGGAAAAGTGTTTAGCAAAAATAAATATAAATACGATAACAATTATAATTAAAATTCTTTTCATCTCATTAGCTGATTAATTGCCTCTAAAATTTCTTTAGCAATGAAGATTATTATAAAACCCAAAATCGTCCAGAAAAATGTTTTTTTGGCTGTATCTAAATATTCTTTTTTAACTGGAGAAAAAACTAAAAATCCAGCAATTAAAGTAAGAGAAATTAAAAAAAGAATAATAGCTAAATATTGAAGAGCAGCTAAAACGCGAATAATACAATTAGTTATTTTTTCAAAGGCAGTTGCTCCCTGTAAACAAGCCACATCAGCTGCTGGTCGAAAAACATCATAAAAGTATCGCCAGGCTTCTTGAGAAGTAACATCAATAGGAGGAGAAGTATAAGTCTGAGCAAGGGTAAAATTTATTAATAAAAAAAATATAAAAAAAATACCTAATAATTTTTTCATCTTAATAGCCTGGATAAACTTTAGGTTTGAAAAAATCTAAAACTAAATCAAAAATTACACCAGCTAACAGAAGTAAAACATAATAAGTAATCGAATTAATAATCATTGTTCGACTCCTACCTAGCCAATTTTTATTTGCTCCTCCTAACATCATCATAAAAGCACCGATTAAGGCTACAATAGCTGCAATCCAATAACCTAAAATAAGTAAAAATCTAATTACTCTTTGAACCGCTGAAATAAAATCGGCTAAGGTGCACTCTTCTGGCTTACAATCTTTTCCTACTAAACCTCCTTCTGATGTTTGAGCAAGTGAGTAATTATTTAAAAATAATATTTGGCTAAAAAAAATAAATATAATAACTAAAAAAAGAAGCAATTTTTTCATCTCTTAAAAAAATTAAAAATATCCCGGCGATGAAGAGTAGTCCGAAGATTGTCTCTATTAATCAACCAACCATCAAAATATTTAGGTAAATTTTCAGCTAAATATTCATAATTAACATCTAAAAAATAGTCACCTACTAAAAGTTCATTGATAACAATTTTTTGTTCTTTCTCAACCTCATCAAATAAATCTTTTTTTAATGGAATAAGATTTTTTTTCGAAATAAACTCTTTATAATTCTTATCTAATTCTTCTATAAACATCCAACTATATTTTGATTTTTTATTTTTTATTACCCCTAAATAATAAACTTTAAGATAGTTATATTTTTTAAGTGATTGCTGGAATTTAGGAAAATTAGCAACGCTAAATTCTAATCTTTGATTTAACTCTTTAATTTTTTGCTTTTGAGAATAAAAAGCAGGCAACATTATTAATCTTTCTTGAGCAAAGGAGGTTAACGAATTAGGAAGATAATCATCCCAAGTATAATTTCTTGAGTGAGGGTTAGAAAATTGAATTAAATAATCCAAGGTTTTTTCAATTGACTCTTTAGTTTTATATTTTTCTTGATTTAAATTTTTATTAATCGTTAAAAATATTTCAACAAAATTATCAACATTATTAGCTTTACCTAACGAAATGGGAGCTAATTGTAAAGAATTAAAATTTACTTGTCTTAATTGAGGGATAATTTGTTCAATTTCTTCAAATGTTTGAGGTGCTTCATATAATCCGATATTTGCTAAATACTGACTGTTAATAAACAAAACTAAGGTATCAAAAGTTAAAGGATAAACTTCTAATTTATTATTTAAAAATTTAACTATCACTTCCGGATAGTTATCGATATTTAATTTTTTGCCTTGATATCCCTGAAAAATTTTTGAATTTTTATTTAAAAAATAATTATCAATATAGACAATATCTGGCCCACGACCAGCGGCTGTTTCTAAAAGAATATTTTCCTTTATTTCATCCAATTCTTTTACTTTGATTTCAAAACTTAAACAGTATTTATTTAATTTTTTAGTAATAGGTGAGAAATCTTTAGAAGTAAATGGTGACCAAATAACTAATTTTTGATTATAACAAGGTAATTCTGCTTTCTTTCTTTTAGGAGCAAAGAAAGCACGATCAATTAAAAATGCTACAACGATAATCATTAAAAAAATAAAAATAACTACTGTAATATACCTATCTTTCAAATCTTTTAAAATTTTATCCATTTATTTTTGAGCAACTATTAAATAATAGTCTCCAAAAAACTTTTGAAAAATAATTTTTTTATTTTTAATTTTAAAGTAAGTTTGAATAAATTCATAATGAATCGGGTTGCCATTTATAAATTTTAATTTCTTGTATGGTTCTAAAATAATTATCACTCCCCCATCTTTCGCAATTCTTAAGGCACTATCCAATATCTTATCATAACCTTCATTTTGAAAAAGAATTTGGCTAATAAAAACAACATCAAAAAAATTATATTCATAAGGTAAATTTTTGACATCTGCTTGAAGAAAAACAACATTTTTAAAATCATAAAGATCAATTAATTCTTGAGTTTCTTTAAGATGATCTTCTAAAATATCTACTGCATAAACCTTTTGACATCTTTCAGCCAATAAAGCGGTAAAATAACCACCACCACAACCAAATTCAATAACTATATCGTCTCTTTTAATAAATAAATTTTTAGTTAAGATTTCTATTATCTCCTTAGGCCTAATAAACATTAAATAAATTTTAACCTAAAGTTCAAATTCTTCATTTTCCTCTGGGATTTCTGTTTTAATTCCCAAATAATCCTCTAACTTAATTTTTAAAGATATCTTTGCTTCTTTTTCTCCTTGAACTAAAAATATTTTTTTTATTCTCTTTCTTTGAGGCTTCACCCACTCAACAATTCCTTTTTGATCTTTATGCCCTGAATAGCTCAATAATTTTTCAATTTTAGCTTTAACTTGATAATTTTCATCATCAATAATCACCTCTTTCTGTCCTTCTAAAATATTTCTTCCTAACGAACCTTCGACTTGAAAACCAACAAATAAAATAGTTGTTTCCTCTTTCTCAATAAATTTTTTAAGAATAGGAATAATTTTTCCTCCCTTTAGCATTCCAGAGCTAGAGATAATAATTTTAGGAGAAGGATAATTCACTATTCCATAAATATTTTTTTCTTCGATAATTTTCAGATACTCTAAATTTTCGTAATTTCTTTTAATAAAAAAATTTTTTGCTTCTTCATTTAGATATTCATAATATTTTTCATAAATATTTAAAATTCTGATTCCTAATGGAGTATCTAAAAAAATAGTAATTTCTGGAACTTTTTTATCTTCAATAAGAGAAATTAAATCATATAAAACTTCTTGGCTTCTTTCTAAAGCAAAAGCAGGGATAATAAGCGTTCTCTTTTCGCGAATAGTTTCTTCAACGATATCTTCTAAAATATTTTTTCTACTTTCAAGATTTTGATGAAGACGATCACCATAAGTTGATTCTAAAATTAAATAATCAGTTTCGGGTAATTCATCAGTAGGTTTTAGAATAGAATCCTGACTTCCTAAATCACCTGAAAAAGTAATAATTTCATTTTGAAAGTTAATATAAATAAAAGCCGAACCTAAAATATGACCTGCATCATAAAATTTAATTTTTAATTCATCAATCTTTAATTCTTTATAATAATCAATTGTTTTCCATCTTTGAAATATTTTTTCTATTAATTCTTCTGTATAAAAGCTATCTTTATTGAAACTTAAACAATTTTCCTCAACTATTTTTTTTGAATCCATAATAATTTCTCGAGCTAAATCCTTAGTGGGTAAAGTGCTATAAATATAACCATCAAAACCTTCTTTAAATAATTTAGGCAATCGTCCAATATGATCAAGATGAGCATGAGTAATCAAAACAAAATTTATTTCCCTAGCTGAATAAGGAAATTCTTCAAAATTTTCCAACTCACAAACATTTTTCCCTTGAATTAAACCACAATCAACTAAAAACTTTATTTTTCCTGCTTCCACTAAATAATTTGCTCCTGTTACTTTTTTTACTCCACCATAAAATTTAATTTTCATTTTCTAAACCATAAAAATTTTAATTAAAAAATCTAATAAAAAATTAACTATTCCGGAAACAAAACCAAAGGCAAAAAAAATGACAAAAATAATCAAAATAAAACCGAATTGTTCTAAATATAATTGAGTTTCAGTAGGTAAAAAAGAAAGGAATATTCGCGAACCATCAAGAGGAGGTATGGGTAAAAGATTAAAAACAGCGAGCAAGATATTTAATCTAACAAAATTTAAAATAAATTCTTTATTAACAGTAAATTCGAAAATTAAAAAAATTTTGAGCAAAGAAATTAAGATCAAAGCAATTAAAATATTTGTCACCGGTCCAGCTAGGGCTACTAAGGCCATATCTCGTCTTGGATTTCTAAAATTCAAAGGGTTTACAGATACAGGTTTTGCCCACCCAAAAATAAAACCAGCCGAAATATAAGATAAAAATGGTAATAAAAAAGAACCAATAGGATCCAAATGAGCAATTGGGTTTAATGTTAATCTTCCTGAAAGGCGCGGAGTATCGTCCCCTAATTTATCAGCCACCAAACCATGAGCTAATTCATGAAAAATAACAGCAATCAAAAGTCCAATAATTAAAATTACGAGTTCCATTTATAAGAATAATTTTAAATCAGAATAAATTAAAGAAAATTATAGATTATAAGATAAAATCTAAAACAAAAATAATCAATATAAAAACCATTAATTATCCCAAAAAGGTTTTCATACCACCTCTCTTAAATAATCTTTAAATTCTTTAATTAAATCTATTTTAATTTTCCCTAAATAATGTTCGCCTAAAGAAAATTTAGTCTTAAAAGAAATATAAACTTCGTAATAGTCAGGAGTAATATTAAATTTTTCTTCCAATTTCAAATCATATACCCGACGATATCTAGTCTTATT
>JANXCM010000031.1 GCA_025060085.1 Patescibacteria group bacterium | reverse complement strand
AATAATTTCAACAGGAAAACTAATCTCGCTAATTGCCATAAACTTTCTCTTTTTAACCTTCTTTTTTGGTTAATTTTTCTAATACACCTTGAAGTTCAGTAGGTAAAAGAAAGATAACTGTTTTAGAAGGATCAGGATTAATTTTTTCTATAGTTTGCAATGTTCTAATTGTTAAACCTCCTGGTACTTTAGATAAAATCTCAGCTGCTTGAGAAAGGTTTTCTGAAGCTATTTTTTCACCCCCTGCTTTAATAATTACTGCTCGCTTTGCTCTCTCTGCTTCTGCTTGTTGGGCCATTGCTCTTCGCATTTCTGCTGGAAGTTCA
Organism: Patescibacteria group bacterium; assembly: GCA_025060085.1. GTDB lineage: Bacteria > Patescibacteriota > Minisyncoccia > UBA6257 > HR35 > JANXCM01. The sequence continues at coordinate 5,745 of JANXCM010000031.1, read as the reverse complement.
ATATCTTGAATTTTAACCGCTGAAACATTTATTCCCCACGGAGTAGTAGCTTCATCAATAACTTCTTTTAATGAATTAGCTATTCGACTCCTTTCTGAAAGAAGAGTATCTAAATCTACTTGACCAATAGTATCTCTTAATGCACCTTGAGCATAATGAGAAACAGCGAAGTGATAATCAGATACTTCTAAAATTGCTTTTGATGGACTTTCCACATGAAAATATAAAACAGCATTAACTCCCACTGGAACATTATCCTTGTTTATTGTTTCTTGACGAGGAATGTCAATTGTTTGTACTCTAATATCAACTAATTCCATAGTTTGAAATATCGGCCAAATAAATCTTAATCCAGGTTCTTTAGTATGACTATATCTACCCAAAGTAAAAGTCACCCCACGATAATATTGTTTGATAATCCTAATACCACTTAAAAAATATATTGTTAATAAAGCTATGATAATAATTAAATAAGGATTAATTTTTTAAAAAAATTAATAATTTATTTTAATATTTTTAAAATTTAATATTATTAATCTACGACCTTAATAAAATTTTAAATTAAAATTAATAATCAAAAAAATAGTATTTTTTTATTTAATAAGATTAGCAAATAAAAACCTATGAAATATAAATTTGATAAAAGATTATTAATTTTTACTATATTTCTCATAATAATCATAACGACAATTTTATATTTTTTTTTAAATTTACCAAAAAATTTTTACAAAGAGAAAATCATTACAATTACTATTCCTGAAGGTTATAATTCTTATCAAATCGCAAATTTATTAGAAAAGAACGGAATTATTTCAGCTAGAAAATTTTTAAATTATTTAAATTTAGATTATGATAAATTTGACTTTTTAAAAGATAAACCTAATAGTGTAAATTTGGAAGGATATCTTTTTCCTGATACATATGAATTTAGAATAAGAGAAAAGCCGGAAAAAATAGTAATTAAATTTTTGAATAATTTTAATAATAAAGTAAACAAAGAATTTAAAAAAGAAATAGAAAAACAAGGAAAAACTATTCATCAAATATTAATAATGGCTTCTATTTTAGAAAAGGAAGCTAAAAATTTTAATGATAAATTGATAATCAGTGGAATATTATGGAAAAGATTTTTTGCCAATTATCCCCTTCAAGCAGATTCTACTTATATTTTCGGTAATTTCGATTCATACAAAAATAAAGGTTTTCCTAGAAAACCGATTGTTAATCCAGGAATTGAAAGCATTAAAGCTGCTATTTATCCTAAATATACTAAATATTGGTTTTACTTTACAAATTCAGATAATAGTATAATATACAGTGAAAATTATTTAGAACATCAAAAAAATATTTTAAAATTTAAATATGTTGAATAATTTAGTAAAAGGATTCAAAGAAAAAATTATAAAAATTCATAATAATATAAAAACTCATATTAAAAAGTATATTCTAATTCCAATTATCATTTTAATATTAATAATAATTTCTTTATCTATTTTACCTAATTCTGAATATTATCCTTTTTTAAGTGGAGGATATTTAATTTCAAACAGATTAACAGATGATAGAATTTCTCAAAGTGCTTCAATAAAAATTTATATTCCCCAAAAATCACTAAAGATTATATTATTCAAAAATTGAAATTTGAACCTCAAATCGATGGAAAATGGTTAGACGTTAACAATGATAATTTTTTACTTTTTAAACCAAAGCATAAATTAGAATTAGGAAATTACTATACAGCTATATTGCCATTAGCTAATAATAATGAAATTAAATCTGATTTTTTGGTCGTAGAAGATCCTTATTTAGTGGATATTTTCCCTAAAGGGATTGAAATACCTATTAATTCAGAATTCACTTTTGTTTTTAGTCGTCCTATTGTTCCTATAACTTCTTTAGATAATCCTAATCTTCCTCAACCTGTTGAAATCTATCCTAAAATAGAAGGTAAATTTAAGTGGATATCGACAAACATCCTTCAATTTATTCCAAAAAAAATTTAATACCTTCTAATGTTTATGATATTCAAATTAATGATTTTAAAACTTATGATGATTTATGGGTAAAAGGTACAAAAATAAATCTTATTACTGAAAAAATTAGATTGTTAGCTATTAATGGCAGGGAAATTAATATTGACAATAAAAAAGAAGATTATTATGAAGAACAAATAATAGATCCACTGAGACCAATAGAATTAAAATTTAATTATCCAGTAGATATAGATAAACTTTCTAAAAATATTTTTGTTATTGATGAGAATTCGAAATTAAACATCCCTTTAATATTTTCTTACGGCACAGAAAAAAAATAAAATATAGAGATATATTTTATAAAAGAGATGGCAATTTTTATTATTCATCGTATTTAAGATTTTTAAATCGACTTTTAGGTAATTTTGCTTCAATAGTAGAAAACTATTCTATAGGAAAAGTAGATAAAACTATAGTTTTGGTATATCCTAAAGAAGACTTATTAGGAAGAACAAAAATTTGGAATTATCAAAAAAAATTTATTTTAAAAATTAATAAAATATATTCCCTAGAAGGCAATCTTTATAACGACCTTAATTTAGAATATTCATTTTTAACTCCCAATATTATCAAAGATATTTTTGCTCAATCTCCTCGTCTCTCGTATGTTAATAAAGATAGATTTGATCCAAAAGGTAGGTTAATTGTCAGCTTTTATGAAGAAATAAATCTATCTAAAAGCGAAATTTATGGAGATTTTATAGAACAAATTAATTTTGTAGGCACAAGTGCTAAAGATATTTATATTGATTTCGATGAACAAAAAATTGGTCCAGATCAAAATCTAAAGGTAGTTTTTAATAAAGTATACTCTAAAAATGATTTATTGATAAACAGCGAACCAATAATAGAAAATATAAAGACTTATCCTAAATTAAAAATAATTTCAGCCTTTCCTCTTTTTTCAAAAGATAATGTTAACCCGGCTGAAATGCTTTTCTGCGTTAATAATCCTATAAAGGGATTTAATAATAAAAAAACGTTGGACTATATTAATATTGAATCAAATAAGCCGGTAAGATTAATAGATGTTAAAGAAGGAAGTTATTTTTATTTTTACTATGAAGATGAGTATCATAAAAGAGATGATTTTATAAAAAATCACTGTCAAGAAGGATTGACTTATGTCCTTAGATATAATTTATTACCATTTACTGATTATAAAATTAATTTAAGAATAACTGATGTTTTTGATCAAAAAGATGAAATTAATTTAGAATTTACTACTGGAGATATTCCACATTATTACAAAAAAATAAAAGCTCTTTTCGACTATCAAACTATTACGACGCCCGACAAAACAAAACTAAAATTCTTTTTCAATAACTTACAAAATGTTAATATTGAAATATGTAAATTAGATGTTAATACGTTTATTGAAGCAATTTTAGAACCATATAAAAAAAATTATGATTATGATTTATCTAAATATTTTGATAATTGTTTAAAAATCGTAAATAAAAATTTAAAATTTGATCATTTTTGGAAAGATTATTACATTGATTTAGATCTAAAAAATGAATTTACTAATGTTAATGGAAATTACTTAATTCGTTATTGGTCTTCAGATCCAAATTTTAATAAATCACCAGAATATAGACTTATTAGTGTTAATGATATTTTAATTCTTTCTAAATTAGTAAATTTAAAAGAAATTATTGAGGGTAAAGATCCTTTTGTTTCTAAAAATATTGATAATGTAAAAAATTTTATTTGGCTTATTAACCTTCCTTCCCTAAAACAAATAGATGGCGCTAATATTAAAGTTATTGATATTTATGATCAAGAAATAGCAAGAGGGATTACGAACAACGAGGGAATGTTTTCTTTTAAAACTCTTAGGCCAGTTAAAGCTATTATTGCTCAAAAAGGTAATTCTTCATCATTTGTTATTAGCGGACCAAATGTATATGAGCACAGATTAAATTATGTTGACACTGTCTATCCTATTCAAAAGGCTTATATTTATACTGATAAGCCAATTTACCGTCCTCTTCAAGAAGTTTTTATTAAAGGAATATATAGGATAGGATATGATAGTAATTATAGTATCCTAAAGGGGCCATTTGATTTAGTAATTAAAGATCCAAATTATAAAAAAGTATTCTCAAAAAAAGTTTATTTAAATGAAAATGGAACCTTTAACACAAGTTTTACTATTTCAAAGGATTCTCCTTTAGGATATTATAGTATATGCTTAAATGATAATTGCGATGGTTATTTTGAAGTTGCTGAGTATGTACCAGCTAGTTTCAAAGTAAATGTTTTCTCAGAAAAAGATGAGTATATCCTTGGGGAAATTATTGATTTGAAAGTAAAAGCAGATTACTATTTCGGTTTACCAGTAAGTAATGCTGAAGTAGAATATAATATTCTCGCTCAAGATTATTATTTTGACAAACATAGAGAAAATTACTATAGTTTTTGGAATTATAGCGGTGAAGATTACTGTTGTCGTGATAAATTTTTAGGAACATTTAAAACTAAATTAAATGATAATGGTGAGGGTATTATTAGAATTAACCTAAATAAAAATCAAATTGCTGATCAAAATAATATTTTAAGAAGTAAGATTATTGTTGTAGAAGTAACAGTAAAAAATTCATTAGGTCAGTCAATTTCAACTCAAAAATCCCTTATTCTTCATACAAGTGAATATTATGTTGGAATAAAAACAGATAAATATAGTAGTGAGGTTAATCAACCTTTTAAAGTAATTGTGAAATCATTAGATATTAACGGTAAGCCAATTAGATTATCCAATATCGATATAGAGGTATTTGAAGTAAATTGGATATATGAAAAAAGACAAGAAGCTGATGGTGAATTTTATTATAATTGGCAAAAAAAATTAAAACCTATTAAAACAAATAGAGTTATCACTAATAACAATGGAGATGGAGAATTTGAATTAATATTAAGTAAGGAAGGAGAGTATCTTATAAGAGCTTCGACTATAGATAGAAAAAATAATAAAATTTCTTCATCAATCTATTTTTTCATTTATGGTAAGGGCTATGTTCAATTCGAAACAGAAGATTATTATGGTTATTTAGATCTCAAACTTAATAAAAACAATTTTAAAATAGAAGAAGACGGAGAATTAATAATCAAATCACCCTTTAAACAATCTAAGATTATTATTAGCTTAGAAAGAGGTAAAGTTTTTGATTACTTTATTAATTTTGTTGAGGGAAGTATTTATAAGTTTAATTTCAAAATTAAACCAGAATATGCTCCTAATATGTTTGTTTCTGTATTTATTGTTTCGCCTGAAGGTAAGATAAAATTTAGATATTTAGATTTTAATGTTGATATCCAAAGATATAAAATAAGAGTTGAAGTGGAAACCGATAAAAATACTTATCTTCCTGGCGAAGAAGTTAATCTTAAAATAAAAACATTTGATTGGCAAGATAAACCAATTTCTACTGAAGTTTCTCTTTCTGTAGTCGATTTAAGTATTCTAGCCTTAAAAGGAAATCCCAAAAAAGATCCTTTGGGTTATTTTTATTCTGGATTTCCCTTGACAATTTTAACTCAATCTAATTTTAAAAATCTTCTAAAAGAAATAGAAGTAGAAGAAGACACAAAAGGTGGTTCTGGTGGTGGTTCTGAAGACTTAAGATTAAAGAAAAGAGGTATTTTTAAAGAGACTGCTGTTTGGCTTCCAGAAATAAAAACGGATCAAAATGGTGAAGCTAAGATTAAA
>JANXCM010000030.1 GCA_025060085.1 Patescibacteria group bacterium | reverse complement strand
GGATTAAATACTAAAAATATCAACTTTTATCTAAATTTTTTCAAATACGGTTGTCCTCCTCATGGTGGTTTTGCTATGGGACCAACGAGAATGCTTATGAAAATTTTTGATCTTAAAAATGTTAGAGAAGTTACTTATTTATATCGTGGAGTTAATAGGCTAGAGCCTTAAAATTAGTAAATTAATAATATCTAGGCTTATCAAAAAACAATAAATTTTCGGGATTTTAAATCTCTTATTTTTGTATTTATTAAGAAAGAAAATTATTTTTAATTTTTTTAATATTTTTATTTTGATAAAATTCTCTAATGAAAGTCAAAATAGCGGTGGTTCAATTTAAAATTGAGCAGTTTAAACCTGAAATTAATCTTTTGCGAGCTGAAAATTTTATAAAAAAAGCAAGTATTAAAGAAGCTGATATTATTGTTTTTCCCGAAGATTTTTTAACTGGACCAATATTGAGCAAAAGAGAATTTGCTGACTCTCAAAATAAATATAAGTGTATTTTTCAATCAATGGCCAAGAAATATAAAATTGACATTGTTCCTGGTTCAATAATTGAAGAAGAAAAAGGAGGATTATTTAATGTCAGTTATTATATCGATAAAATTGGTAAAATTAGAGGGAGGTATAAAAAAATCAATTTATGGTGGACAGAAAGAAAATATCTTCTACCAGGAAATGAAATATCAGTTTTTAATACTCAATATGGAAAAATTGGTTTAATTATTTGTTGGGATTTAGTTTTTCCTGAAATTTTTAGAAAAATGTTAATAAAGAGAGTAAGGATAGTTATTTGTCCAAGTTATTGGTGTTATGGCGATGCTGGAATAGGAATTAAGTTTGATAAAAATTCAGAAATTAAAATGGTTGATTCTCTCTGTGTTGCTCGAGCTTTTGAAAATGAAATAGTATTAATTTATTGTAATGCTGCAGGTGAATTTAAAATAGGAAAGTTTAAGGATAGACTAATTGGCCATTCTCAAATTGCCCTACCATTTAAGGGAATAATTAAAAAGTTAAATCATAATAGAGAAGAAATGTTTATAGAAGAGGTTGATATGAATATTTTGAAATCTGCGGAGAGGATTTATGGAATTAGAAAAGATAAAAATTATAATTTATTTTAAAAAACATAAATTTTAGTAAATTTTAAAAAAATAAAAAAACCCTCATTATAGGGGGTTTTTAGGGTTTATCGCTCTTGAGTGGGTGTAGTTGGTGATGAAGAATCTTGGGGAGATGTTGGTTTGTTTTTTTTGTCGAGTTGAAGAACGAATGCCATCTTTAACAAGCCGGTAGCCCCTATACTGAAACAAAAAACTACACCCATCAATGTTGCCGCAGGCCAATTATTTTTGGCCCACTCATAAATAGTTGTCGCCAGACTGATCCCTCCTATATCGTACCTAATAAGATAGACAGGAAGATTAAACTTGCAACTACCTCACTTAACTCACGGTGTAGGAGTTCGCCTAGGTCTTCACGTGGTGCTCTCGCCATAAGATTACCTCCTCATAGGTTACTAATCTTATTTAGTAACATAATTTTTATTTTTGTCAATACCTAAAAAATCCTATTTTTTAATATTTTTAGTATTAATTTTAAAATAATAGAGAATTTTTAAACTTTTTATATTTATGGTTATTATTTAAAGTTTAATATTAAAAAATTAAATTTTAAGCTATGAAGAATCTTAAAGATTTTATTCTAAGTCATAATTCCAAATATAAATTCAAAATTTTAGAGATAGAAAATATTAGTAGAGAGAAACTATTACTTTTTAAAAAATTTAATAAGCTTGATCTTGATTATTTTAAAAAATTATGCTCTTCGATTGATAAAAATAGACTGGCTAATTTTATTTTCTTTTTAAGAATTTTAGATTTTCGCTTATGGGAGTTTCCTAAAAATTGGCAGAATTCAAAAAAGAATGAATTTTATGGTTTATTTCAAAGAGTTAAAAATTTAATAAATCAGGATTATAATAAGATAGATTTTAAAAAATTCAAAGTTATTATTTCTCCCCTTGAGAACTTATCTTTAACAAAACTTAGATTTAAGTTATTTAAACAATCGCTAGTTTGGTTAAATAAATATTATTTTGGGAACTTTAATAACTATTTTGAAGAAAATAAACAACCTTTAATTTTTTGTCAAAAATTATTTCAATTAAAAAAATTTTGTGATTATACTAACGAATTATATTTTTTAAAACCCAATCAACTTTTATATTTCGAATATATTTTAGCTTTTAATTTAGAAAAAAAATTCAAAGAAGAATTAGAAGAATTAACTGTTTTCGCTGATTACAAATTACCTCAATTATTCCTGAATTTGGAAATTATTAAGCTAAATGAAAATTATTTAAATAAAATCAAACAAGGTAAAATAATAAAAGATAAATCTGTTATGGCAAATGAATTGAGGTGGGCCAGTATAATATTAGGCGAAGAAATTAGTATTAAATTAAAATTACCTTCTTATCAAGTTGATAATCTTTTGTGGAATATGGCTAATAAAATTAAATTAAAAATTCCTCCACCAAAAATAAAAACAATTTTTTATTAGATGTTTAATTTCAAAATTATTAAAAGAGATAAAAAAACTAAAGCAAGGTTAGGATTATTAAAAACTCCCCACGGTGTAATTTACACACCTAATTTAGCTATAGTTGGAACAAAAGGTGCTATACGTGGAATATCTTTTGAAAAAGCTAAAAAATTTGGTGCGGAAATTTTTATGATTAATACTTTTCATTTTTTTCATAACGAGCGTTATAAGATTGTTGAAAAATTTGGTGGTCTACATAAATTTTTAAATATTGATTATCCTTTGATGACTGATAGTGGTGGTTTTCAAGTTTTTAGTTTGGGTTTTGGTATGGAACATGGAGTTGGAAAGATAGCCAATATTTTCCCTTCTGAAAACAAAGAAAACCTTAGAAATGGATCAAAAAATTTAGTTAAAATATACGATGAAGGAGTTAAATTTATTTCTCCTTATGATGGAAAAAAATTGTTCTTAACTCCTGAGCTTTCGATTAAAATTCAAAAAATACTAGGAGCAGATATTATTTTCTCTTTTGATGAATGTACTTCTGCTCTTTCAGGCTATGATTACACTAAACTCGCTTTAAAAAGAACTCATTCTTGGGCAGTTAGATGTTTAAAGGCTTTTGGTAATAATAAAAAACAAATAATGTTTGGCATTGTTCAGGGTGGAGAATATGAAGATTTAAGAAAAGAATCAGCAAAATTTATTAATTCTCTGCCCTTTTTTGGTTTTGGTATAGGAGGCAGTTTAGGAAAAAGTAAAAAGGATATTATTAAGGTATTAAATTGGACATTGCCATATTTAGATGAAAACAAACCACGTCATCTTTTAGGAATAGGTGAAGTTGATGATATTTTAAATTCGGTGGAATTAGGAATAGATCTTTTTGACTGTGTCATTCCAACCAGATGGGCAAGACACGGAACAGTTTTCACTTTTAAGGGAAGATTAAATTTAAAATCATCAAGATATTTAAAAGACAGAAAACCAATAGATGTTAATTGTCATTGTGAAGTTTGTAAGAAATACACTCGAGCTTATATTTGTCATCTTTTCAGAGAAAAAGAAATTTATGCTGTAATATTAATGGTTGAACATAATATTTTTTGGATATTAAATTTATTCAAAGAAATAAGAAAAGCGATAAAAATGAATAAATTTTTAGAATTTAAAAGAAAAATTATGAATAAAATTAATAAGTAATTTAAATATTCTTAGAAATCTTGTTATGGTTAAAATTTTTTAAGAAATTCATGAGTAGAAGGTAATTTTTCCCAAATAGAAAAAAACTTATTAGAAAGTTTGGTATGTTTTTTTCTAAATTCTTCTTCTAATTGTCTAAGTTTCTCTTCTTGTGGAGTTAATTTTTCTAATTTTTTTCTACCTCTCTTTTTTATTGATGGTTCTCTCGATCTTCTTTCAGATTCAAGAAAAAGATAAAAATTATTTAATTCTTCAAAAAGTGGATAAATTTCTTCAAATTTTTCAATTAATTCCTCTGTCAAAATTCCATTATTTTCTTGAATAAGAATCAATAATTTATCAATTTTATCTTCTAATTCATCATTTAATTTTATATATCTTTCAAATCTTTCAATAGTTCTTTCAAAAGGATAACCTTTAAGTTTTTTAGGATCAAAGCCAGCATAATCCGGTACAAGTTTTTTATCTTTATTATTTTTTTTGATATTTTCCATTTTTTTTAAATTTGGAGTATTGCTTAAAAATTATTTAAAAATTTAATATCTTCATTTTAAAAAAATTTTCATTAATTATTATTTTCAATCCTCAAAAAGGGAATAAAAATTAAAATAAACAAAGAAGTGATTCCGGAAACAATTATTAAATAGAACAATCCTATTTTTTCATATAATAAACCTCCAAGAAAATTTGATCCCATTAAACCAAGATTCATTATTGAAGTAAAAAAAGCAAAAATACTGCCAGCTAAGTTTGCTTCTGTTTTTTGAGCGGCAAAAGTAAGAATGGTTAAAAAGAAAATAATACTTAAAGCTCCAAAAACAAGACTTTCAAAAATAGCTAAAAACTTTACTAAATCTAAATTAGCCTTTGCCCAGGAAGTTAAATAAATTAAACTCCAAAAAGTTAGAAGACCACCTAATAAAACTGACCAAAAAATTAATTTTTTAAGTTTTATTCTCTTAGCTAAATAATAAAAAACAACAGTTCCTAAAACACTACCAATAGCACCCAAAGAAGATAGAGAACCTAAAAATAATTTAGAAAATTTCAAAACATCAACCTGATAATAAAACATTGGAGCACCGAAAGAAGGAGAAAATCGCCATAAAAAAAGAAAAAGATTAATTAAAATAAATTCCCTATTAAAAATTAGTTTTTTAAAATTGATTTTAAATTCTTGAAATTTTAAAATTGGATTTTCTTTAATATTTTTTAAAAGAAAAAGTGTGATTATAGCGATAATTAGAGGGAAAATGGTAGCTAAACCAAAAGTTGTTTGAGCTCTTAATTTTTCAGCTACTAAACCACCAGCAAAACCAGTAATTACCTGAGCTAAAGAAACAGCAAACCATTGAATTGATTGAAAATCAATTAATCTTTTTTCTTTTTTACCTACTTCAATCATTAAAGCATCAGTAACAACATCTTGAAAAGCATAAGCAAAAGAAGAAATAGTCAAAATAATTAATAACAACCAAACACTATAATCAGTAGTTAAAGCCAAAATTAACCAACATAAACTCGCAATCAAACTAGTCAAAATAAGATAACTTTTTCTCTTGCTTCCCCAAAGAGAAAATAAATCTGAAATTAATCCCCAAATTGGTTTTATTGCCCATCCTAAAATAGTAATCGCACTAAAATAAGCCAGCTGAGTAGCAGTTAATTGAAGATTTTCTCTCAAAATAAAATTCAAGGTTAAATTAGGCAAAGATGATAAACCATTAGGTGAAAAGAAATAAACTAGAGCGAATATTAACGGAAATTTATAATTGTTAAGCATATTTTCCTAATAAAAATATTATTTATTTCAAATATTTCCTATAATCACCAAAACACAGCCTGGAACCAAAACCAAGGATAAAAATTTCTTTTATCGAACTAATTGTAATTTTACTTTTAATTGCATTAGATATTATTATTTTAATATCACACTTATTCAATTCAGCAAATTCATAAATCAATTGTCTATATAATCAAAATGGACCAGAATTAATTTTTACTTTAAAATAATCACTCTTCGCAATAATCGCTATCTTTCTTTAGTGATCATATCTTATAAAGTGGGACTCAAACTCTCCAAAAGAAATTCCAAAAGTTTTAAATGCTAATCCGTTTTAGTGATCATATCTTATAAAGTGGGACTCAAACCTCTTTAAAGAACCTAAAAAAATGAACGACAAACTGTTTTAGTGATCATATCTTATAAAGTGGGACTCAAACTTTTTAGAGGTTATAGATAATGTTAAGGATATCTTCACGAAAGGCAGTTTTAGTGATCATATCTTATAAAGTGGGACTCAAACGATTACTTTTTTTCGCCCCCTTATTTATATATATACATCCGTTTTAGTGATCATATCTTATAAAGTGGGACTCAAACTTGAAGGTTGAAAGTTCATTGAAAATAGCATTATAGCCGTTTTAGTGATCATATCTTATAAAGTGGGACTCAAACTCCAGAACTAATTGACGATGAAGAATTTTACCAATCTCTGTTTTAGTGATCATATCTTATAAAGTGGGACTCAAACTTTTTTTTTTAATAAAGTTAAGATCTTTTATTACTGTTTTAGTGATCAGATCTTATAAAGTGGGA